>JAFYEL010000033.1 GCA_017544285.1 Lachnospiraceae bacterium
AGGGCCATTGACATGGCACCTTCAATAAAGCCCGGCAGACACACTTATCTGCACGAGGAGAAATACCGCGAGGAGGCAAAGAGGCTCCTTCGCGAGGATGAGATGTTAAAGAAAGTTTTCCATGACTGAGCTTTATATAGTGGGGATCGGCCCCGGCGGCGGAGTGGGAATGACAATTGAGGCGAGTAAGGCCCTTGAGAACTGCGAGGTTATAGTGGGATATTCCGCCTACATCGACCTTATCCGCAGTGAATTTTCCCACAAGGAACTGATCCCCGGTACCATGAAAAGTGAGATCGAAAGATGCCGGCAGTGCCTGGAACTTGCTGCGCAGGGCAGGAAAACCGCCCTTATCTGCAGCGGGGACGCCGGCGTTTACGGCATGGCTTCGCCCTGCCTGGAGCTGGCACCCGAGTATCCGGATGTGAGTATTAAGGTGGTGAGCGGAGTGACCGCCGCCCTTTCGGGAGCGGCCGTTCTGGGAGCGCCTCTGGGGCATGATTTTTGCACCATAAGCCTTTCGGACCTGCTGACCGATCGGAGCATCATAGATAAAAGGCTTGAGCACGCGGCCCAGGCGGACCTTGTGATAGTGCTCTACAATCCCGGCAGCAGAAAAAGGCGTGACTGTCTGAAACGGGCCTGCGAGCTGCTTTTACGGCACATTGAGCCGGAGCGGTGCTGCGGAGTGGTAAGGCTTATCGGCCGCGAGGGAGAGAGCGGTTTTGTCACCACTCTTTCGGAGCTTTCTTCATACGAGCCGGATATGTTCACCACCATATTCATCGGCAACAGCGAGACTAAAGTGATGGGGGGGAGGATGGTGACTCCCAGGGGGTACGGAAATGGAAAAGATAATACCGCTGAAGGCTAAATTCATAATGGATGAAAACGAGGATGCTGTGGTCCTTGATGTGAGGAACCTTGACGAGTACGTGATGGACGGTCACATAAGCGGGGCCATGCTGATACCGCTTCCGGATCTGCGGGAGAGAGCGGCCACGGAGCTCCCGGACAAGGACGTGCCCATACTTGTGTACTGCAAGAGCGGGGGCCGGAGCGTGAAGGCGGCAGCCATACTGGACGAACTGGGTTACACACAGGTGAAGGATTTCGGAGGGATAAAGGACTGGCCCTTTGAGATAGAAAGATGATAAGGCAAAGTTAAAGGCCACTGCGGATCTACCGGAGTGGCCTTTCAGATGGTATTATTCATTTATTTCCCTTTCCGATTCCGGCATCTGTTGAAAGTTACCTGTGATATCCGGCACCGAACCGCCTGTGGTTGGCAATCCGGCACTGTAGCTGACACTTGGCTTGCTTTCTGTACTCGGAGAATATAGTGGGTTGTGATGTTCCTTGTACTATATTTATCGGCAGAGGGGTGAAAAAGTTAACGGAAAAAATAAAAAAATCGGGCACAAAATGATCCCGGGGAAAACGTGAGATAATTAAGAGAAAAAATCCCGGAAATTTTACAAAAAAAGCTTGCATTCTTGCGGGCTGTGTGCTATTGTTATTTTGTACAATTAGCTGGTGAAATGGATATTTGCCACTTGTACGACAAATCGAAATGAAGTCCCGCCGTCTTAGACGTGCCGATTCATGGAGGAAAGGAGGGGACAGAATGGCTCTGGTAAATAACCAGGCGGCTCTAAATACCGTCTACAATTATTTTCTAACTACATACGCGCCGACGACCAACAGCACGTCGCGGTATGACACTCATAAAAAGAGTGAGCTTCGCAGTGTTTATAATTCCATTATAAAACAGAGTAAGGAGTCCCCTACCTATATCATTGATACCAGTCAGGAGACTAAGGCTTTTGCGGTTGGCATGAAGGAGGGTGCAAGGCAGTTCTCCAACATGATCAGCTCTCTTTCCTCCGGCGAGGACGGTGATGTTCTCTCCAGAAGAGTGGCTTCTTCTTCCGATGACGCCATAGCATCGGCCAAGTATATCGGCGAGGCAAACGGCGGAAACGACGACATCAGCTTCGACATCGAGGTAGACAAACTGGCACTCAGCCAGATCAACGAGGGCAGATTCCTTCGTGACGATGAGCCTGTAGGACTTGAGAGCGGGACCTATTCGTTCGATATACATGTAAACGGTTCCGATTACGAGTTCCAGTTCGGTATCGGCGAAGAGGACACAAACTCCGACCTGATCCATAAGCTTGAATCCCTGATAAACCGCTCCAACATCGGCGTTATGGCCGAGGTCGAGGAAAACAACGGCAGGAGCTCGCTTAAGCTTGAGAGCAGCGCCACGGGTCTCATGCCCGGCCAGACCTCCATCTTCAGAGTTTCGGATGATTCCACCAGCAAGAGCAAGGGCGCGGTTGATTACCTGGGTATCGGAGATGTCACCAGGGCACCTTCAAACGCACAGTTCAAGCTCAACGGCGTTGAGAGGACGGCCTTTGCAAACACCTTCACGGTGGACAAGCAGTTTGAGATAAGCCTCAAGGGCGAGTCGCAGCCCGGCGAAAAGGCAACCATAGGACTCAAGCCCGACGTGGAATCCATGTCAGACAACATCCATCAGCTTGTCAGGGGCTATAATGACTTCGTCGACAGAGCCAAGGAATACTCCGGAAAGAACGTCCGCACCGACACCTTCATGACGGACCTCTGGAGGACTAACATAAATTACAAGAGCAGCCTGGAAAAGATGGGCATCACCTTTGACGACGAGGGCAGGCTGGCTGTTGATGACGACCGGCTCAAGAGCAGGCTGGATTCAAACGATACAAAGAGCGAGATAGACACCATAAAGGGCTTTACTTCGGCGCTGGTAAGAAAGACCGGACAGATATCATTAGATCCCATGAACTACGTTCAGAAGACAGTGGTAGCCTACAAGAATCCGGGCAAGAGCTTCTCGAATCCTTACGTCACCAGCATCTACAGCGGCATGATGTTCAACAGCTACTGCTAAGGGCGAAATAACAGCTTGTATAATGTATCTCCATGAGATATTATTATAGATACGATCCACATTAACAGGACAAGGATGTCCACACAGATTTTTCAAGGAGGGAAAGGTATGAGTACAGTAAACGGGATCAGCTCTGTAAATACCCAGAGCTACGACACTTACAAAGATTACAGCTCAGTATCGGCAAAGGCATCTGAGGCAAAGGGCACCGATGCTGCAAAGAAAACAGAGGATACCCCTGCAGCGGTCTATGAGAAGAGCACCAAGAGCGCTGGCACCTCAAAGGCCATCTACACTCAGGATACAGACCTTGTTGAAAGGCTTAAGGCTGATGCGGCAAAGCAGGTTGAGAGCATGCGCAGCCTGGTTGAGCAGCTTATCACCGGCCAGGGCAAGTCTTTTGCGATAGCTTCCGATGACGACATCTGGAAGTTCTTTGCCGAGGGTGATTTCTCGAACGTATCCGACGCTGCAAAGGCACAGGCCGAGAAGGATATCGCAGAGGGCGGATACTGGAGCGTTGACGAGACCTCAAAGCGCATCGTTGAGTTCGCAAAGGGCCTTACCGGCGGCGATCCCGAAAAGATCGACACCATGATCGACGCGTTCAAAGAGGGTTATAAACAGGCAACAAAGGCATGGGGCAAGGATCTTCCCGATATCTCCAGGAATACCTATGATGCCGTAATGAAAGGTTTTGAAGAGTGGAGAAGCGGAACTGCCACAGCAGCAGAATGATCATAAAGATCGGATAGGATGATTAAAGCGCGTAGTGCCTTTAAGGGGCATTACGCGCTTTGTTGGTTATAAAAATGATCGAAGAGGCATATGCAAAAATCAATCTCGGGCTTGATGTACTGCGCAAACGCGAGGACGGATACCACGAGGTCCGCATGATAATGCAGACCGTTGGCATATCCGACACCCTTGAGTTTCAGGTCACGGATCAACCGGGGATAGAGATAAAGAGTGACAGCGGGGAAGTTCCCTGCGACGACAGCAACCTGATATACAAGGCGGCAAAGCTCCTGATGGATGAATTTGATATAACCGGGGGGCTTTCGGTAAGGCTTGAAAAGCGTATACCCGTGGCGGCCGGCATGGCCGGAGGCAGCACCGATGCGGCTGCCACTTTGAGGGCCGTAAACAAACTCTTTTCCCTGGGCCTTTCAAATGAGGAGCTGGCAAAGAGGGGTAAGGCCATAGGGGCCGATGTGCCCTATTGCGTTGCCGGCGGCACAGCGCTCTGCGAGGGCATCGGCGAGATCCTGACTCCCATCGATGGCATGCCGGAGCTTCACCTGGTGGTGGCAAAGCCCGCCGTCAGCGTGTCCACGGCCTTTGTTTACGGGAATCTCAAGGCATCCAAGATAAAGAACCATCCGGATATAGACGGCATGGCACGGGCCATAGAGGCCAGCGATGTCAGGGGAATAGCCTCAAGGCTCGGAAATGTGCTTGAGAGCGTGACCCTTCCGGAGTATCCCGTTATCACGAGGATAAAGCAGACGCTTAAGGATCTGGGGGCGCTGGGAGTTTTGATGAGCGGCAGCGGCCCTACGGTCTTTGCGATCTTTAAAGATAAAGAAAAAGCCCGCCTTGCATATGCGGGCATGAAAGAGGCGAAGCTTGCAAAGGATGTATTTCTGACGACATCCACCGGCGAAAGAACTACAGATGAAAAGTAACTACTACACGGAAATGATGAAAAAGTACTCCGACAGACCCGCCAGGGAGATGGTTATCCTTACCCTGCGGCAGGCCATCCTCACCGGACGTTTTATGCCCGGCGACAGGCTTATGGAGATCCAGCTGGCTTCCCAGATGGGGGTGAGCCGCACTCCGGTGCGCGAAGCCATAAAGCAGCTGAGCGAAGAGGGTCTGGTAAACATGGTGCCGAACCGCGGCGCCTATGTTTCCGATATTTCAGAAAAGGGAGTCATGGATGTACTGGAGGTCCGCAGGACCCTTGAGGGCCTGGCGGTGTCCAGAGCGGTGCGCCGTATAGACAGCGAGGGGCTGAAGCGCCTTAACGAAGCCAGGGAGAAATGTGCCGGTGCTTTTTCCGAGGGAGAGTACCATGAGATGGCGGAGGCGGATATCTGCTTCCACGACGTTATCCTGAAGGCCACGGGCAACGACAGGCTGGTCGAGATCATGAACAACCTGGCGGACAGGATATACCGCTACAGATATGAATTCATCAGGGATCCGGGCCATCATCAGGCCATAATCCTTGAGCATGACAGGGTTTACGAGGCTATTTCCGAGCGCAACGAAGACGAGGCGGTGGCTGCCATGCAGGACCACATAGACCACCAGGCAAAGGGTATCATAACCAGTATCCGTGCCAAGGAGCAGAAGGTAAGATGACAAAGGATGTACTTGTGTCCATATGCGGCACCCAATACGACGATTCGGGATCCCAGATGCCGATAGAAGTGATCACCACGGGGGATTACTATTTTAAAAACGAAAAGCACTATGTGATGTTTGACGAGGTGGTTGAGGGTACCGAGGGTATCACCAAAAGCACCTTTAAGTTTTCCCGGGATGAGTGCCTCATGAAGAGGACCGGGGCCACCAACGTGCAGATGATATTTGACACCGGAAACAAAACGGTGTCGAGCTATGCGACACCGTTCGGATCTTTGGTAATAGGGATAGATACCAACAATATTGATTATAAAGAAAGTGAAGAGCAGATCTCGATAGACATCGATTATGCCCTGGATATAAATTACGAATTCATTGCCGACTGCAAGCTCAGGGTGGATATCAGGCCCGCGGGCAGCAGGGTGAATCTAACTTCGTAGATCACTTCAGAGGCTTTGCGCCGGCTTTTTCACGCAGCTTGTCGATGGCTGCTGAAAGGCCGCTCTTTTTCTTTGTCTCTTCCTTTACGATGGGGCCGCGGATGCCCTTTACGTCGGTGATGTATATACCGGCAACGGAGGCTTTGACCTCCTTTTTTGTGGGAATGAGATCGAAGATCTTTTCATCGGCTATGAGAGTCATGATCTGAGGGCCGATCTTTGCCTTTACAACGGGAACCTTGGAACCCCGAAGGAGCTTGGGAGTGCTGTCGATAACGATCTGGGGCAGCCCCGCGTCCTTAAGTTTCATTCGCTTTTTGTCTATAACCAGCATGGAGACGGTCTGCTTGGCGCTCTCGATGGCAGCCTGCTGTTCGTTCTGCTTTTTCTCCATGTGGCGTGAGAAGAAGTAGAGTCCCACCACTATGAGTGCCAGGATCACCAGTACGACGATCAGCACGGTCGTAAATGTGCTTAATAGTAGGATCATTGTGTTTCCTCCTGAGTGTTTTGTAACGTTGACGATGCAGGGTCAAAATGTCAATGCGACTCTGTCGCATTGGCTACATTGCATCACAAATCGTATCGGCAAGCTAGCTTGCCGAATCGATTTTCGATGCAATGCTTCCAAGCAGCTTTGCTGCTTGAAGCATTTTGACCCAAGCATCATAACATTTATCAACACAAACTTCAATGATTATGATATAATTATCCAGTTATGGATGAAAAAAGGAGAATATTATGAAAAAACATATCATCAGCATTATTCTTACCCTCTCCCTCTCGGCATGCATGCTCGCAGGGTGCAACAGCTCGGCGGGCGATACTGCCAAAACCGAAGGCGGCGCAGAGGGCGCAGCGCAGACAGAGGCGGGGGAGCAGAGCTCTGACGCATCCCAGGCCGGCGCACAGAGTGCAGATGCCTCCACGGGCGAGGCAGCTACAGGGGATTACGGCCCCCTTATCTCGGAGCTTAAGCTTTCGGATTACATCACCCTGGGTGAGTACAAGAACCTTAAAGTGGACGGCGGCAATCCGGAGCCCACTGAAGAGGATATCGAGCAGGCGGTAGCCGCGGCTCTCGAGAGTTCCGCAGAGGAAAAGGAAGTTGACAGGCCTATTAAGGAGGGCGACATCGCCAATATCGATTTCGAGGGCAAGCTCAACGGCGTTCCCTTTGACGGCGGCACCAGCCAGGGCTTCGACCTGACCATCGGTTCCCACTCCTTCATCGACGGCTTTGAGGACGGTCTCATCGGCGCGAAAAAGGGTGAGACCAGAGATCTGAACCTCACCTTCCCCGAGAACTACCAGAGCGCTGAGCTTGCGGGCAAGGCAGTTGTCTTCACCGTAAAGGTAAACTATATCAGGGAAAAGGTGGTTCCCGAGCTCACCGACGAGCTGGCAAAGACTCTGAATGAAAAGGCCAACACCGCGGAAGAGTACAAAAAGCTCCTTGCGGACGACCTGAGAGTTTCCAATCAGGAGGCCCTGGAGTCCGAGACAAAGACCACACTTTTGAACATGGCGGTTGAGAATGCCACCATCAAATCAGTTCCCGAGGGACTGATCAACGAGCAGGTTGATATAGCAATGCTCCAGGCTGCCAGTTACGCACAGGGGCAGGGCATCTCCACCGAGGACTTTTTGAGCCAGTACTACGGCGCCACCGTAGACGAGTTCAAACAGCAGTACAGAAGCTACGCCGAGGAAGGCGCAAAGCAGATGCTCACGGTTTTTGCCATCGCCGAGGCAGAGGGCATGGTGCTCTCACAGGCAGATGCGGAAAAAGAGCTGAAGCAGTACATGGACAACCTGGGATACACGGATTACAAGGAGTTCATTGCCACTGTTGACGGCAGAGGCTGCTACGAATACATCCACTACGACAAGGTGAACCAGTTCCTGTATGACAATGCAGACATTACTAAGTCATAAATCCATAAAGAAGTGCATAGCCCTTGGGATGGCCCTTATCCTCAGCCTGGGCTGCGTTACAGCCTACGCCGACACCAAAAAGGACCTCAACAAACAGAAGAACGACGCGGAGCAGAGGCTGAAAAACGCCAATGAGAGCGTGGGCGATATTGAGGACCAGAGGGATGAGGCCGAGGCCGAGGTAGAGGAAGCCGACCAGCAGCTGGTCCAGCTCCTTGCCACCATTGACATCCTTGACGACGAGATCGCCGCCAAAAAGGTGGATGTTCAGGTTTCGGGAGAGGCCTACGACAAGGCAAAGGCCGAGGAGGACCGCCAGTACAAGGAGATGAAGGAGCGGATCCGCTTCATGTACGAGAAGGGGGACTCCCAGTATCTCGAGATACTGATGCAGTCCGCCAGCTTTGCCGACGCCGTAAACAAGGCAGACTATGTGGAAAAGATCTACGACTATGACAGGCAGCTTCTGGAGCGGTACGATGAAACCGCAAAGGAGGCAAAGGCCCTCCATGAGCGTCTTCTCGACGAAGAGGCCGAGCTGGAGGGAATGCAGCTTGAGTTTAAGGAGCAGCAGAGCGAGCTGGAAAAAACCATAACCGAGAAAAAGGCTGTGGTCGAAAACTTTGAGGAAAAGCTTTCGGCAGCCCGTTCCGAGGCTAAGAAATACGAGAACCAGATCAAGGAAGTGAACACCGAGATCGCCAGGATAGCCGCAAAGGAAAAGGCGGAGAGGGAAGCAAAGGAAAAGGCCGAAAAGGCGGCGAAGGCTTCTTCGGCAAAAAAAGCGGCGGAACAGGGACAGGCCGAGACCGGAGGGGATGAGTCCTCCCAGGAGGGCAAGTACAAGGACGAGGCCAAAAACAACACCGAATCCCAGGAGGGCACCTACGACGAGTCCTCCCAGGAAGGCAAATACAAGGAACCCGAGAAGGAAAAGGAATCCTCCGGGGCAAAGGTCAGCGGCAGCGGCACCGGAGCGGAGATCGCATCCTACGCCTGCCAGTTCATCGGCAATCCCTATGTTGCCGGCGGCACATCCCTGACAAACGGCTGCGACTGCTCGGGCTTTACCATGTCGGTGTATTCCCATTTCGGATATAAGATACCCCGTACATCATCCGAACAGCTGGGCTACGGAAAAGGAGTTTCCTATTCCGAGGCAAAGGCCGGGGACATCATGTGTTACGCGGGCCACGTGGGCATTTATATAGGCAACGGAATGATAGTCCACGCATCGACTCCCGCCACAGGCATCAGGACCACGGTGGCCACCTACAGACCTATCATCGGAGTACGCAGAATAGTTGACTGATAGGGGTAAAACGGAGTATAATTTTAGGGCGGCTTTTTTGTGCCGATAAGGCATAAAACGTCAGGATACAGACTAGAAGGGGAAGGTTTATGGATTTCAAACGCAGAAAGATGCGTATGGGTGACATTCTCGTCAGCCAGAGCGTCATCTCACCGGAGCAGCTTGACGACGCACTCCAGCAAAGCAAAACTGAAGGAAAGCGACTCGGTATCACCCTGGTAGAAATGGGTTTCTGTACAGAAGAGCAGATAGCCGGAGCACTGGCCGATCAGTTCGATCTCGACGTGGTTGATCTTACCACAAGGGAGATCCCTCAGGATATCGCCACTTTAGTTCCCAACAACCTGGCAAAAAAATACAACGCAGTACCCTATGCAATGGATCCCGTAAGGCCCAATGTGCTTCTGGTTGCCATGGTAGACCCCATGGATCTGGACGCGCTGGACGATCTGGGTATCGTTACCAACATGACCATCCAGCAGGTGGTCACCACCCCCAGCTCCATCGCACAGGCACTGGATAAGGCATACGGCCGTGCGGAGATGTCCTCCGTGGCAGATGCCTACGCAAAGGAAAAAGAGCTGGAAGCTGCTGCAATGGCAGCCCAGAACGAAGAATACAACGAAGACATCGAGAACTCCCCTATCGTACAGCTGGTAAAGGGTATGATAGAGCAGGCAGTCCGCCAGAGAACCTCCGATATCCATATCGAGGCCATGGAGAATCAGGTCCGCGTCCGCTACCGTATAGACGGCGCGCTCTACGAGAGGATGACCTACAGCCCCAGACTTCTCTCCGCCATAGTCGCCCGTATCAAGATCATCGGCGGCATGGATATATCCGAGAAGAGAAAGCCTCAGGACGGTCGTATCACCCAGGTGGTGGACAGACAGGAGTTCGATATCCGTGTTTCCATACTTCCCACCGTACACGGTGAAAAGGTGGTTATGCGACTCACCTCAAAGAGCGCACTGAGCAGATCAAAGGCACAGCTCGGATTCAATGAAGAAGAGCTTAAGCGTTTCGATCATATATTTAAGAACCCTCACGGCATCATCCTGGTTACCGGACCAACCGGTTCCGGTAAATCAACCACCCTGTATACCGCTCTTTCCGAACTCAATACAGAGGACGTTAACATCATAACCGTAGAGGACCCCGTCGAGGCGAATATCGACGGTATCAACCAGGTTCACGTTAATGCGAAAGCGGGACTTACCTTCGCGGCAGCCCTCAGATCCATCCTCCGTCAGGACCCTGACATCATAATGATAGGAGAGATCCGAGACGGCGAGACAGGAAGTATCGCGGTTACAGCTTCCATCACGGGTCACCTTGTAGTTAGCACGCTGCATACAAACTCGTCGTCGGCTACCATCGGACGTCTTGCGGACATGGGTATCGAGCCTTATCTGCTGGCCGATTCCATCGTGGGTATCATCGCACAGCGACTTGCCCGCAGGCTCTGCCCCGCTTGTAAAAAGCCAAAGGAGCCCAACGAGGACGAGCGCGAGATCATGGGACTTGCTCCCGATGAAGAGATCACCATTTACGAGCCCTGCGGCTGCGGTAAATGTGACATGACCGGCTTTAAAGGCCGAATTGGTGTATATGAGATACTTGAGACCTCACCGGCTATCAAGAGGCTCATCGCAAAGAACGCCGACGCAGAAGAGATCAAGGATACCGCCGTGGCAGAGGGCATGAACACCCTGCGCATGAGTGCCTGCAGATACGTTAAGCAGGGTATCACGGCCGTCTCTGAGATGATAAAAGTATCGTTCGATACGTAACTGGCAAAAAGGTATTTCAGGAGGTATTTTTATGGAGTTGGAAACCGCGCTGGTGCTCGGTCACGGACTTGGAGCATCCGATATTCATTTTTCCGTCGGCAAGCCCATCATGATAAGACTTGATGGCGAGCTTATCGACATCAAGGAGGGTTACGAAAAGGTCAAGGTACAGGATCCCGGCAGACTCAGAAAGTTTGAGGACACCTGTGTGGAGCTTCGAGGAGAGAAGTTCCAGAGTGAGGCCTTCAGGGAGTACACTGAGGTACTTACTCCCGTAGACACCGAGCAGATGATCATGCCGATCCTTCGTCCCGATCAGATCGAAGATTTCCATGAGAGAGGCGAGATCGACCTTGCTCACGACGGATCCTCCCTCGGGCGTTTCCGTATAAACGTATTCAGACAGAAGGGCACCGTAGCCGCAGCTCTGCGTCTCCTCCCCCAGAGGATCCCCGCACCCGATGAGCTGGGACTTCCCCCTGCCCTTGTACAGATGACCAAAAAGAAGAGAGGCCTTGTGCTGGTTACCGGACCTACCGGTTCCGGTAAGTCCACCACACTGGCTTCCCTGATAAACATCATAAACCACACCTACAACAAGCACATAGTCACCATGGAGGACCCTATCGAGTACATGCACCGCAGTGACAAATGTGTAGTTAACCAGCGAGAGGTTGGTATGGATACAAAGGGTTACGCTCCCGCCCTTAGAGCGGTTCTGCGACAGGACCCCGATATCATCCTCCTGGGAGAGATGCGTGACCTTGATACCATCTCCACAGCGGTAACCGCAGCCGAGACCGGACACCTTGTGTTCTCCACGCTGCATACCATCGGTGCCGCGGCTACCATCGACCGTATCGTCGACGTGTTCCCGCCTCACCAGCAGGAGCAGATCAAGGTTCAGCTGGCCACCGTGCTCGAGTGTGTCTGCTCTCAGCAGCTGATGGCAACTTCAGACGTAGAGGGTGGACGAGTTGTGGCTATCGAGCTCATGATCTCCAACCCCGCTATACGTAACCTTATCCGTGAGGGTAAGACCTTCCAGATTCCTTCCATGATGCAGACCAACAGGAAAGAGGGAATGGTTACCATGGACGACGCGCTTTACGAGCTCTGCATGAGGAACCGTATCAGCGCTGACACTGCACTGGATTACAGTCAGGATTATCAGTATATGGCAAGAAAACTGGGCAGAATATGATCCCGGTTTGATAAGGCGGTGCGGGCAGCTCGCGGCAGTTGGCGGGTTTTTCCGCACCGTATTTTCTAAGTGGAATTTTTATCCGGGATTTTTGGAGGTACGATATGGACAAATTATATTTCATCCCCGGCAGCCAGGACCTTTACGGCGAAGAATGTTTAAAGCAGGTAAGGCGTGACTGCGAAGAGATGGTGGCCTTTTTAAACGAAAAGCTCTCCGGCATAGCCGCAGTGGAGCTGCTTCCCACCGTAGAGACCTCAAGGGTCTGCGTTGAGGATATAAGAAAGGCCGAAAACGACGACGACTGCGTGGGCATCATCACATGGATGCACACCTTCTCTCCCGCAAAAATGTGGATCAAGGGACTTCAGATCCTTCGCAAGCCCCTGCTCCATCTTCACACCCAGGCCAACGAAAAGCTGCCCTACTCCGAGATAGACATGGATTTCATGAACCTGAACCAGGCAGCCCACGGCGACAGGGAGTACGGATTCATACTTGCAAAGCTTGGCATACCCCATGAGGTAGTAGCCGGCTATTACAAGCACGCCCATGTGATCGAGGGCATCAAGCGTTTCGCCAGGGTGGCTAAGGCCATCGCCTGCAGCCGCGACCTTCGTGTGGCCACCTTCGGAAACAACATGAGGGATGTGGCCGTTACAGACGGAAACCGTCTTGAGTGCGAGATTAAGTACGGCTGGGAGATCAAATACTGGGGCATCGGCGAGATCGTGGCCCTTGCTTCCCAGGTAAGCGATGCCGATGTAGAGGCAAAGATGGCCGAGTACACCGGTAAATAC
>JAFYEL010000034.1 GCA_017544285.1 Lachnospiraceae bacterium
CTAAGCGTGAAGCCCACCTTAAGATAAGAACTCCCATCGTTTTAAACGAGTAAGACCCCCGGAAGACTACCGGGAGATAGGTCAGCGGTGTAAATGCGGTAACGTATGAGCTTGCTGATACTAATAGGTCGAGGGCTTGATTTCAGGAAAACTGAGACAAGTCTGGAAAAAGCAAATGGCAAACGTCCTTTATACTGTGCAGTTGTCAGGGTACGCCCTGAAGAATTTCCGGTGGCAATGGCGAAGGGGTCCCACCTGTTCCCATCCCGAACACAGAAGTTAAGCCCTTCAGCGCCGATGGTACTTGGCTGGACACGGCCTGGGAGAGTAGGTCGCTGCCGGATTCCAAAGGATATGCGGAGTGAACAACTCCGCTATCCGTATTCCTCAGTAGCTCAATGGCAGAGCACTCGGCTGTTAACCGAGTTGTTGTAGGTTCGAGCCCTACCTGGGGAGCCAAAAAAGATCCGCTTTTATGCGGGTCTTTTTTTGCATTGCCTTTATCCAAGCAGAGGCTGAATTTTGGACAACTAGTTTTTGAAGTGCCATTTTGTCACATGTTCGAGTCACATCCAAAAGTCTGAAACCCCTGAGTTTCTAATGGGTTTTGGGCTTTTTTTCGTGTCACAAAATGTCACAGATCAGATGCTAAATAGCTTGAAAACTGCTCCCCAACCTTCTGAAGTTGTTCCTCCTGAGCTATCATGTACTGCTTTCTGGTAAATGCTGCGTCACTGTGTCCTGCCCATGCTTGAAGACTCTTGTCATCTGCGAGCATTGAGTTGTTCAAGAGCGTCACAATGGTATGGCGCATACGATGGGAATGGAAACTTTCAGAGATACCATTTTCATGGAATGCCTTATTGATTCTGTCATCCATGTTCTTGACAGCTTGCTTGGGCATGATGGCAGCTTAGTCAATTTGCTTGCATCCATGAAGAATGTAACCATTCTTTCCAGAAAAGTCTCCTAGCGCAGCCTTCAGCTGATCCAGGATTGGGAGGGCTCTTTTCCCATTGTCAGTTTTTGGAGCTTTTTCTTTTGGCTTGTTTCTTCCTCCAAAAGACGCAGCGCAATTGATACGAATAAAACCTTTAAAGAAGATAAGAACATCTCATTACATATACAAATCATCTTAATTTACCCTGTTTCCGCGCCTTTTTTCGTTTTCACTATGCTGAATCCCAAAGCAGTGGCCCGTAGTCTATTTAAGGTTATTCTGGGGGTAATAGGCCTAATTCTTCTGCGAATTTTATGACTCCATCTCTGATTTCTATCGAAGACGCAGGGCTTTTGGAACAAATACGATATATTCAGGAAATGTTCACGTTTCATTGATCCATACCGTCATATCCCCTTTTGTTCGGTTGGCCCAGGCAAAATAGGGTATGGCGGTTATTTCATGCGGTTTACCGTTTGCTTTTCCCATCATACGCAGCCCGATCAAGCTTTTCGGAAGATCGCGGAGTTCTTTGCAGGATACGATTTCCGCGTCGGAAGGAAGATGTAGGAAAAAAACGGGGACGCTTTGGTCTGCTTGCTCAAAGCAATAGATGACCGGGCCGCGGGCCAGAGCTGCTTTCCCGGCGCAATCTTTGACCCGGGGATCGGCATGGAGACGGCGGATAGGCAGATTGAAAGTCAATGCCACGGTATCGCCCGGCTGCCACACACGCCTGAGATAACAATAACCTCTTTTTATTTCATAATCA
>JAFYEL010000035.1 GCA_017544285.1 Lachnospiraceae bacterium
TATGTGGTTCCGGAGCAGGAGCTGCCGGATCCCGATTTCACGACACTTGATTATCCTAATCCGGAGGATCCCAAGGCCTTTACTCTCGCTCTTAAGCTTGCGAAGGAAAAGGATGCGGATATCGTAATGGCAACGGACCCGGATGCTGACAGGCTTGGGATCTACGCTAAGGATTCCGCTACGGGCGAGTACATTCCCTTTACCGGAAATATGTCCGGCATGCTGATCGCCGAGTATCTTCTCCGTGAGCGTACAAAGCTTGGCATAATGCCCGAGAAGCCTGCACTTGTGACCACCATAGTGACCACAAACCTCACCGGTCCCATCACCGATGATTACAAGGTTAAATGCATAGAAGTACTCACCGGATTCAAATATATCGGAGAGCAGATCAAGTGGTTCGAGGAAAACCATACCTATAATTACGTCTTCGGACTTGAGGAGTCCTACGGATGCCTGGTGGGCACCCACGCCCGTGACAAGGACGCCATCGTAGCTGTTATGAGCCTCTGCGAGGTTGCCGCATGGTGCAAGAAGCAGGGCATCACCGTATGGGATCAGATGATCAACATCTACGAAAAGTACGGCTACTTCAAGGAGGGCATCCACACCGTCACCCTCAAGGGTATAGACGGAGCAGAGCAGATAAAGGCCATCATGGAAAGGATCCGCACCAATCCTCCCAAGGAGGTCGGAGGGCTTAAGGTCCTTGAGTTCAGAGACTACGACAGGGATGAGATCACCGACATGACCACCGGCAGCAAAAAGCCCACGGGTCTGCCCAAGTCAAACGTCCTTTATTTCAACCTTGAGAACAATTCCTGGTGCTGCGTAAGGCCTTCCGGCACCGAGCCCAAGATCAAGTTCTACATGGGCATTAAGGGAAATTCTCTTGAAGATGCGGAGGCAAAGCTTGCCGCACTTAAGGAATCGGTTATAGCTCAGTTATCATAAATATGCGGATAAATGAGACTTTAATAAAAAAACTGATCATTGCATTACTTGCAGCCCTGGGGATGGTCTCCGTCTTACAGGGCTGTAAAAATGCGATTACCTACAGCCAGGATTTTCAGTGGGACGCGGCAAAGGTGATGAGCCTGGGCATGAATCCCTACGATGAGTCCCTGAACCCTTCGGATGAGCTGAAAGCCCTGGGATATGAGGAGTATTACAAAAAGCTTGAGGCCAACCAGTTTCCCTCACTGCTGATGCTGCTCTTTCCCTACACTCTGCTTCCTCCCCTGGCGGCCAGATATGCATGGCTGGTCTCGAACCTGATCTTTACAGCGCTGATCATCCTGCTTTTGAGGCTTACCTTCATGAAGGACATGGAAAGGCAGGATTATGTCATTCTCTGCCTGTTGATGCTGGCGGGGACCCCCTGGCGCAACCACATCGGAGTGGGACAGCATTCGGTTTTTTCTCTGATGTTTTTCCTGCTATCGGTTTATGTCTTCGAGCGAAAGGATACAAAGAAGGCCTCCGGCCTGATACCGGCGGCGCTCTGTCTTTGCATATCCTATTTTAAGTACTCCCTTACGGCGCCTCTTGCACTTTACTATGTTTACAAGCGCCGCACGGATATTCCCATTCTGGCGGGACTGCCCCATATCATTCTAACGTGGGTTGCGGCCCGGATGATGGGGGACAGCTTTGTTAACATGATCAAAAAGCCCCTTGAGGTAGCCTCCTGGCTCACCTGTGAGGGCAGCATGGATATATCAGCCACCCTGTCAAGGTTTGGGATACTTCCTTCCGGGGCATCAATGATCATTACCGTGGTCATAATGGCAGCCCTTGCCGTGTATGCCTTTGTTATGGGACGCAGGAACAGCCTTCCGGGGGATGATGCGGTGATCACCGTGCTCATCATGACTTCCATGGTTATGATTTATCACAGGGCCTACGATTATTTTGTGATGATCATACCCTTTGCCCTTGTCCTTAAAAAGGAGACACCGTTTTCCCTGCGGGTCTATTACACGGTACTGACTCTTTATGTATTCTTTGTTCTCAGATTTTTTGGTGAAGCCGATGCGGCCCTGGTGCCTCCGGCTCTTGGAACATATATATTTCTTATTATTGTGACAGTTAGATCCTTTGCCCTTCCGGTGAAGGCTACCGAGGGGAAAGAGACCCGATGAAAAAAGAAAAGAAAGAAAAAAACAAAAAAGCATTACTTAAGCAGATCCTGAAATTCGGCGTGGTGGGAGGTCTTTCCTTTGTGATCGACTTCGTGATCTACTCCGCCATGGTATATGTGTTCAACATATCCATTTTCTGGTCCGCCTTCTGGGGCTTTACAATTTCCTTGATCTTCAATTACGTAGCCAGCATGGCCTTTGTTTTTGAACGCAAGGATGACGCAAGCCGCACAAAGGAATTCATAGTTTTCACGGTGCTTTCCCTTATAGGCCTTGCCCTGAACGAAGTGATAATCATGGGCTCTGTATATATATCCGACACCTTTGTGGTGGGAAAGACCAATGGCTTTGCCAACATGGTCAACGGTCTCAATGTATGGATAGACGGTGTGGTGGCCTGGTTTATGGGGCTCATCGGCAAAAAATGGGAGACCATCGACTGGATCCCCATCGAGGCAAAGATCATAGCAACCGCCGTGGTGATGGTTTATAACTTTGTCACCAGAAAGATATTCATCGAAAAGAAGGATTGAGTATGGGTAATATCAGAAGGACTCTCTCATATCTGAAAAGAAACGGCCCCCTGAAGACCATCAGGATGAGCATCCAGCGCATGCGGGAGGATATGGCCGAAAAAGACTACGACAGGGAGCGGGCGGAGGATGCCGTAAGCGGCAGCGAGCTAAAGACCCAGGAGGAGCATGAATTTAAAAATGCTCCCTTCATGTCCGTTGTGATCCCGGCCTATGAGACTAAGGAGGAATACCTCCGCTTCCTTCTGGATTCACTTCTGGTCCAGAGTTATCAGAACTTTGAGATAATCCTTGCCGATGCCGGAAAGAGCGAGGGAGTATCCCGGGTCTGCGCCGGATATGCGGATGACAGATTGGTTTACATAAAGTTGGAAGAGAATCTGGGAATAGCCGGGAATACCAATGTGGCCATAGAGCATGCAAAGGGAGATGTGCTGGTATTTGCGGACCACGATGATTTCCTGGAGCCCGACGCCCTTTTCCATCTGGCCCTTGCCTTTGAAGACGGAGCGGCGCTGGTATACACGGATGAGGACAAGTACGAGGAGGTCCCCGGAGAGGGAAAGGGACGTTATTTCAGGCCGAACCGCAAACCGGATTTCAACTACGACCTTCTGCTTTCGAATAATTACATCAGCCACCTGACGGGGATCAAAACCTCCCTGGTAAAGCAGGCTGGAGGACTTGTAAAAGAATACGACGGAGCCCAGGATTATGACCTGATCCTGCGCTGTGTGCACCTCCTTCTATCCGAAAACGGATTTTACGAGGGCAGGGTTTCCGAGGCTCAAAGGGTCATCAGACATGTGCCAAGGGTTCTTTATCACTGGAGGGTCCATGAGCTTTCCACCTCCGACAATCCGGATTCAAAGGCCTACGCCTATGAGGCGGGGCGGATGGCTGTAGCCGCTCATCTCAAGGCGAGGGGCATAAAGGGCAGGGTTAACCACACCGAGCACCTGGGCTTCTATGCCATAGAGTACGACGGCCACAAAAAGAGCAGTGATCTGTCCTATCACATTCCCAAGGATGCGCTTCTTGCGGAGGGTGATTTCAGAAATATCACAGAGGGTATCTTTAAGAGAAAAGAGGTCAGATGTGTGGCCTATAAGGTGACGGACCGAAACGGAGTAGTCACAGAGGGGCCCTACAGGGGCATGAAATGGTGGGATTCCGGAGTCATGCACAGGGCCGTCATGAACCAGGATATCCCGGAGGATGAGTTCTCCGTATACTGTGTAAGGAGAGGCATGAAGGAAGGCCTCACGGTCTATGTGCCGGGAGTGATATTCCGTCTTTAAAGCGCAGCCGCTGTCAGGAATTGCGCCTGCGGCGACGCTTTGAAGAGGACCTGGGTGAGGGGGAACGGCGCATGTTTCCCTGCCTTAAGTTGGAGCGGTTTGCTCCGGACCGGTTACTGCCTCCGGATTTTCTTCTGCGTTTGGATATCCTGTCACGGTTGACCCGCCTGTGGCGCCTGCCCGGATCCGAAGGAGCCTTGACTGGGATGGCTGCAGAGCGGCGGCGACGGCTTTTCCGGCGCTCAAGCATGGGGCTGATTATCCTGGGGAGGCCGTAGTTGATATAGGCTCCCAGCAGCAGTATGTAAAAACAGCCGTACATCCACACCATAAAGATGATGATGGTGGTTATGCTTCCGTAACAGGTTGTGTAAAGACTGTCCTGGCCTATGAAGGCCGAGAACATAAGCGAGAATACCAGCCAGCCCACCGCGCTCATCACTGCGCCGGGAACCTGAAGAATGGGCTTCTGACGCTTGCAGGGCAGGAGGGAATAAAGGGCCACAAAGACCAGGGCCGCCACAATTGTTATGACTACATATCTGAAGTTTGACAAAAAGGCGGGAAGGGCCAGGCCCGGAAGCTGGGCGGTAAAATAGTTTTTAATGGAGCGTCCGAAGACCATGAGTACCAGACATACCATTATCAGGCCCAGCAGAAATGCGGTGTAGGTCACGGATACGATGGTGAGTATCAGCTCGTTGCGGGTTTCCCGCAGGTCATAGACGTTGTTCAGCCCCTGGATGAGGGCCATCATACCGCGGGCCGCGGCGGCGATTATGGCCGCAAGAGAGACACCCACCAGATCGGGCCCGTTGGTAAAGGCGTCGTTTATCATCTGGGTCACAATGCTGTCCACCATGCCCGGGGTGAAACCGGTGATTGCCTCAACCATGTACTTCTCGCTGATCCCCGTGTAGGGTAGCAGTGCGGACATAAGGATGCACATGGGTATTATGGACAGAAAAAAGAAGAATGCGGTACTGGAAGCGTAGTTTTCCAGGTCCCGTTCCCTGAAGTCACGGATCAGTGTCAGAAACTCGATGATGGCATTTTTAATGTTTTTCCGGGTGCTTTTGACCATTTATGATTATCTGATATAATAAGGCTTATGGCAGACGTCACAATAATAATACCAAATTTTAACGGTAAAAACTACATAGAAGGATGTCTTGAGTCCCTTAAGACACAGACCATAGCGGACAGACTGCAGATAATAATGGTGGACAATGCTTCCGGCGACGGCAGCGTGGACATCGCCGAAAAGTGCTGTCCCGAGGCTCAGATTGTGCGCCTTGACATGAACTACGGTTTTTCCAGGGCCGTCAACGAGGGGATAAAAAGGGCAGAGTCCGAGTTTATCCTGCTTCTGAACAACGACACGGAGTGCGACAAAAGGCTGTGCGAGAAGCTTCTTGAGACCATCAAAAAGGATGACAGGATCTTTTCGGTGGCATCCAAAATGCTGCAGCTTAAGGACCGCACAAAGATAGACGGGGCCGGGGATCTTTACAGTGCCTTTGGATGGGCCTATGCCCGGGGCAAGGACAGGAGCGCGGATACCTCAAAATACAAAAAGCCCTGCCAGGTTTTTGCGGCCTGCGGCGGCGCAGCGCTCTACCGCAAGAAGATCCTTGATGAGATCGGCTACTTCGACGAATTCCATTTTGCCTATCTTGAGGATGTGGACATGGGATACCGGGCAAAGATCATGGGCTACAAGAATGTCTACTGCCCCGAGGCCGTGGTATATCATGCCGGCAGCGGATCCTCAGGCAGCAGGTACAATGATTTCAAGGTCCGGCTTTCCGCCCGGAACAATATATACATAGTTTTCAAGAACATGCCCCTGGGTCAGCTCATACTGAACCTTCCCCTGCTGGTCATCGGCTTCGGGATAAAGGCAGTGTTCTTTACCCTTAAGGGCTACGGACGGCCTTATCTTTCCGGTATAAAACGCGGATATCTGCTCTGTCACGAGGGCAGGCATCTGGCTTACGACAGCCGGAATTTCAAGAACTACGTGCGGATCCAGTTTGAGATCTGGGCAGGCATGTTTAAGAGGCTGGTAAATTGATAAAGGATAATCAGACACTTTTCAATCGAATACAGGTGCTTTTGGATGCAGTGGTCATCGTGGTGTCCTACATAGCCGGCTACACCATAAGGTTCAGCCCACGCTGGTACGATGATTCCATCAACCACCTGCCCCTAAGCTCATACAATGCCTATCTGCTCATCATAGTGCCCCTGTTTTTGCTGCTGTACTATCAGGCGGATCTTTATTCCTCCAGGCGCATGTCCGGGCGAAAGCGTGAGCTTTTTGCCATCATCCGGTCCAACGTGGTGGGACTTCTTGTATTCATCGTCATTCTGTATGTGATCCATCAGAACGACGTGTCCCGAGGCGTTGTCATCATATTCTGGGGCATAAACATTTTCCTGGAGACCTTTGTCAGGAATGTGATCCGCTACATCCTAAGGTTTGCCAGGAAGAGCGGTTTCAACCTTAAATACGTACTGCTGGTGGGCTATTCCAAATCGGCGGAACAGTACATAAACCGTATAAGGCTCAACCCCCAGTGGGGTTATGTGATCCGGGGTATCCTGGACAACCGCATGGAGGCCGGCACCATGTACAAGGGCGTAAAGGTCCTTGGGCGCATCGACAACCTTGAGGTCATCCTTCCCGAAAACAAGCTTGACGAGATCGCCATCACCCTCAGCATCGATCAGTATGAGGAGCTGGAAAAGGTGGTGGGATTATGTGAAAAATCCGGAGTCCACACCAAGTTCATCCCGGATTACAACAGGTTCATTCCCAGCCGCCCCTACATGGAGGATCTGCAGGGACTACCGGTCATAAACATAAGGCATGTGCCTTTGACCAATACGGTCAATTCCATTGCAAAAAGGATAGTGGACATTTTCGGTTCGCTGGCCATGATAGTGGTGTTCTCACCCATAATGCTCATAAGCGCCATAGCCATTGCCGTTTCCTCACCGGGACCGGTGATCTTTAAGCAGGAGAGGGTGGGGCTTCACAACAAGCCCTTCAGGATGTATAAGTTCCGGACCATGGTGGTTCAGGATCCGGAAGAGGAGGCAGAGGGCTGGACCACAAAGGGAGACCCCAGAGTCACGAAGATAGGCTCCCTTCTGCGCCGCACCAGCCTGGATGAGCTGCCCCAGCTTTTCAATATCATCAGGGGTGACATGAGCATAGTTGGGCCCAGGCCCGAGCGCACCCAGTTTGTTGAAAAGTTCAAGGAGGAGATCCCCCGTTACATGATAAAGCACCAGGTCAGACCCGGACTTACGGGCTGGGCCCAGGTCAACGGACTGAGGGGAGACACCTCCATAGAAGAGCGTATACAGTACGATATCTACTATATTGAAAACTGGACCATGATGTTCGATTTCAAGATAATGCTGATGACGGCGTTAAAGGGTTTTATCAACGAAAACGCGTATTGACTAATACCCCTAAATATAGTATTCTTATCCCTGATATGCACAAAATATTCACGTGTGGAAAGGGGCCCAGATGGCTGCCGGAAGATCAAGGCGATCAAGACGTAAAAAGAAAAAGCTTAAGATATTTTTATTTGTTCTGGAATTCATCGTTCTCTTCATAATGCTTGGCGTTGTTTACGTCATATTAAAGAGCGATAAAATAGAAAAAGACGAAACCATAGATCAGACAAATGCCGCACTTCAGATCAATGACGAGCTTTCCGAAATGATGGAGCAGGCGGGAGAGACCGGACAGGAATGGAAGATGTCCGAATATACTACGGTCGCGCTTTTCGGAGTTGACTCAAGAAACGGCCAGTTGGGAAAGGGCAACAGGTCCGATACCATTATCATCGCGGGCATAAATGAGTCCACCGGTGAGGTTAAGCTGGTATCCGTATACCGCGACACCTATTGCAATATCGGCAATGACACCTACAACAAGGCCAATGCGGCCTATGCACAGGGCGGTCCCGAGCAGGCCATTCAGATGCTGAACACCTGTCTGGATCTTGATATCAAGGATTACGCCACCGTTGATTTCTACGCCCTCATCGATGCCATCGATATCCTGGGCGGAGTAGAGATTGACGTCAGGGAAGAAGAGATCGAGCATCTCAACAACTACCAGATAAGTATGGCGGGAAAAGAGGACGGTTTGAATGCCTTCGGAGAGGTTGCATATACCGCCACACCCGGTGTTGATTACACCCCCGTCACAAAGAGCGGTCCCCAGCTCCTCAACGGACTTCAGGCCACCGCATACTGCCGCATCAGATATGTGGGCAATGATTTCGAACGTACAAACAGACAGAGAACGGTGCTCGAGCAGGCTGCAAAGAAAGCTTCAAAGGCAAGTCTTTCCACTTTGAACACAGCCATCGACCGCATCTTCCCCAAGGTTAAGACATCACTTACCACGGCTCAGCTTGCGGCCTATGCTTCAAAGGCTGCCATGTATTCCGTAACCGGCGGAGAGGGCTTCCCCTTCAACCAGGTTACCGGTACCATGGGTAAGGCGGGCAGCTGTGTTGTATCCGATGACTTCGCTGCCGACGTAAAGCAGTTCCACACCTTCATGTACGGCGAGGATGCCTACACACCTACGGCAAGAGTTCAGGAGATAAGCGCAAGGGTGGCATCCGACAGAGCGAAATACCTTGCCAAGTGATGATTTATGTCTCAGATAAAGATCGACATCATAATACCAACCTATAAGCCGGACAAAAGCCTGTTTACGCTTATAGACTCACTTGAGGCTCAGACTATACCCCCCACGGGGATCATCATAATGAACACCGAGGAAAAGTATATCAACAACCTTCTCTTCGGTACGGATTTTCTTAAAAAACATCCCAAAGTACGTATCAAAAACATAGCAAAGCGTGAATTTAACCACGGGCGTACCAGAAACGAGGGCGCAAAGCGCTCCGACGCCCGTGTTATCGTGTTTATGACCCAGGACGCTTTCCCGGAAAACGACCACCTGATAGAGGAGCTTATCAGACCCCTTACGGACAAAGATGTGGCCGTGTCCTATGCCAGGCAGGTGGCTTCGGAGGATGCATCTCCCCTGGAGGTTTTTTCCAGGAATTTCAACTATCCCGACGAGGACATGATCAAGGGCGAAGAAGACAAAGAAAGGCTGGGCATAAAGACCTACTTCTGTTCGAATGTATGCGCCGCCTATAAAAAATACGTCTTCGACGAGTTGGGAGGATTTGTAAACTACACCATCTTTAATGAAGATATGCTTTTTGCCGCCAAGGCGGTAAGGGCGGGGAAAAAGATCGCCTACGCTTCCAGGGCCAGGGTGATACATTCCCATGATTACTCCGGCAGACAGCAGTTTAAGCGGAATTTCGATCTGGGAGTCTCCCAGGCGGACCACCCCGAGGTCTTTGAGGAGCTGGGAAGCGAAAACGAGGGAATACGCCTTGTAAAGGGGACCGCCGAGTATCTTCTTTCCATAGGCAAACCCTTGCTGATCCCCAGGCTGGTGTGGCAGAGTTTCTGCAAGTTCAGAGGCTACAGGCTGGGCAAAAAATATAAAAAGCTTTCAAAGAAAAAGATCCTGCGCTGTACCATGAACCCCACCTACTGGCGCAGATACTGGGACCACAGCGAGATCCCGGAAAATGTGTACGCCGGCTACGGAAAAAGTGAAAAAGAAGGCTGATTTCACAATTAGGTGTGGTTTTGAACATATTTTCTTCACAAACTGGTGTTAGGATTCTTTCTGTTGAATGAAAAAGAAAGTTCCTTCGAGCATGAGCTCCCGGGAGAACAGAAAGAAGAGGTAATGGATATGTATGACGAATTCGGAAGAGAGATAAACCCGGCACAGAACGAACAGACGGAGCCGAATACACAGACGACTCAGACCACACAGACTACACAGTTCACCATGCCTACCCAGCCTACGGGATACACACAGTCATCCCCTTACTCGCAGGCACAGTACGCACAGTACAGGCAGTCGCAGGCGGCGCAGCAGGCAGGAGCACAGCAGGCAGGAGCACAGCAGCATCAGGGCGGCCCGGGTTACGCAAGCCCCGTCACACCTCCCGTATACACCGCAAAGCAGCCCAAGCCCAAAAAGGAAAAGGGCAAGAGCGGTTTCTGGGGCAAGGCACTGGCGGCAATAGGCTGCGGAGTTCTCTTCGGACTTGTTGCCGGAACCATAATGTACGCCGTAAACTTCGTGGGTGAAAAATACTTCCCCACCCGGAAGGCAGAGATTTCCGCCGAGGAGTCACCCAGGGTTCCTTCAAAGCCCAGCATAGAGCAGACACAGCCCATATATTCGGAGGCATCCGCGCTCACATCATCATCCCAGGCCACTGTAATGGATGCCAGCGCGGTGGCAGAGGACTGCATGCCCTCCATAGTTGCCATCACAAACAAATCCATCCAGTACTACCAGAGCTTCTGGGGGCTTCCCGGACAGTATGAGGCTCAGGCCAGTGGCTCCGGCATCATAGTCGGCGAAAACGAAAACGAGCTTCTGATAGTTACAAACAGCCATGTGATCGAGGATTCCACCGAGCTTACGGTTCAGTTTCAGGACGGAGAGTCCTGCGATGCGCAGATAAAGGGTTCCAAGAATGCACAGGATATAGCTGTCATCGCCGTGAAGCTTTCGGATCTTCCGGAAAGCACAAAAAAATCCATAAAGATCGCGACCCTGGGGGATTCGGATTCCGTAAAGGTCGGCGAGCCCGCCATTGCCATAGGAAACTCACTTGGCTACGGCCAGACGGTCACCGCAGGAGTTATAAGCGCTCTCAACAGAGACTTCACCGTTGATAACAACACCAAACAGGTCATCCAGACCGATGCGGCGATCAACCCCGGAAATTCAGGCGGAGCACTGCTCAATATTCGCGGTGAGGTCATCGGTATAAATGAGGCCAAGTATGCTTCCACCTCGGTTGAGGGAGTTGCCTACGCAATACCCATTTCCACCGCAAAGCCCATTATCGACGATCTGGCCACAAAGACCACCCGTGCGGAGGTAAAAGAGAGCGAGCAGGGCTTCCTGGGAGTTACAGGCGTTGACGTGACCGAAGATGTCTCACAGATGTACGGACTTCCCTCAGGTGTATATATCGCACAGGTCATCGAAAATTCCGCAGCCGAGAAGGCCGGCCTCGGAAAGGGCGACATCATAACGGAGTTTGACGGTGAGAGCGTATCCACCATGGAGGAGCTTAAGAACGCCGTTAGCCATTATGCAGCGGGCACCGAGGTAGAGCTCAGGGTTCAGTGCACGAGTGACGACGGCTACGAGGAAAAAGTAATCAAGGTAACCCTTGGCAAGAAAGAAGACTGATGAAAAAAAACGGGATACGTTATTTTCTGACGGTGAATCTCATATTAGTTATGTTAACCGGCAGGGCAATGTCTGTAATGGCATTGCCCTTTTCGGGTTATGAGGAGGAGGTTTTTGGCGCAGTCTCTGAGGAGGTTATGAGCGTGGCCGAAGAGGCTGCGGATTCCGGAGTTTCGGATTTCCCCGAAAGCTACCAAAGCAAGCTGAATGCCATCTCCAAGGCACATCCCTCATGGAAGTTCTCAAGGCTTGACGTGGATGTATCCTGGGATGATGCGGTAAAGAACGAAATGGAAGGCGACCGCAGCTGGATAGAGGGCAGTGCGGACTCCGCCTATGTAAATAAATCCGCCTCCAGAGGAGGCAACTGGTACCTGGCTACAAAGGCCGGGGTAGAGTATTACATGAATCCCCTCACCTATCTTGACGAAACCCACATCTTTGCCTTTGAGGGCATGTCCTATGACGGCAGCTACCAGACAAAGGCCGTTCTGGACAAAATGCTCTCCGGCACCTTTATGAGCGGAAAAATCCCCGGCAGCAGCACGACCTACTCGGATGCTTTCATAGAGATCGGCTCATCTTCAAAGGTTAAGGCCAGCCCTCTTTTTCTAGCCGCCAGGGTAAAGCAGGAACAGGGCAGCGGAAACGGAGACATGATCTCCGGAACCGTGAAGGGCTACGAAGGCTATTACAACTATTTCAACATAAAGGCCAGCGGAAGCACAAAGGCCGAAATCGTAAAGAACGGCCTGACCTACGCCTCCACCGGCTCCGATTTTGGGCGTCCCTGGAACACCCGGTACAAGAGCCTTCTGGGAGGTTCCGAATATGTAGCCCAGGGGTATATCCAAAAGGGTCAGGATACCGTATACCTTCAGAAATTCAACCTGGTGTACAAGCCCTATTACGGCCACCAGTACATGCAGAACATCAGGGCGCCCCTGTCCGAGGGAGCAACCTCGGCCAAGGCTTACAAAAACGCCGGTGCCCTTGACAATGCCTTTGTTTTCAAGATCCCGGTCTTCAAGGACTTCAAGGGTGAGGCCGGCGGAGGCAGCTCCGGTCCCGAAGAGGAAAAGACAAAGGAGCTTTCGGCCTTGGAATTCGCAGGTTCTCAGCTTGATCTTCACACCGGTGAGCAAAAGCAGCTGGCAGTCACCTACAAACCCACCGATGCGGGTATTTCCTTTGAGGATCTGACCTTCGCATCCGCAGACACATCCGTAGCCATGGTGGACGCATACGGCCTTGTGAAGGCCGTGGGAGAGGGCGAGACCCTTGTGACGGCAACCTTCAAGGGTGAAAAAGCCGAAGTCACCGCATCTATAGCGGTGAAGGTCAGCAGATTTAAGGTCAGCTTCCACGATGTGAGCGGCAATCTCATTTCCGTTGAGAGTGCGGATCTGGGCTCGCGTTTTTCCGAAGTCTTCCCCGGCTCCGAATCGGAGCTGCGGAGGGGGACCGGTCCTGAGGGGCTGCGTTTCGCGGGATGGTTTTCAAAGCCTGAGGGCAAGGGCCTGAGACTGTACGATGATTTCAGGATAAATTCGGATATCGACGCCTATCCCTGCTACATCAGCGTAAGCTCATCTGTGGTCATAACCCCCGTGGGAGATTATTACTACACAGGCTATGCCATAAAGCCGCCGGTGGAGGTTTACTGCGACGGCGAGAAGCTCGGGAAAAAAGAGTTTAAGGTAACCTATAAAAAGAATAAAAAGCCCGGCGAGGCACAGATAGTGATAAATGCCAAAAAGAGCCGGGGCTTCGTTCAGACAGTGAATTTCAATATACTCGAAGTAGACGTGGACGAGGAATACTTCACTGTCATGCCCGTAAAGACAGTGGCAAAGGGCAAACCGGTCTATGGCAAGCCCAAGGTCTATTATCTGGGAAGGCTCCTTAAAAAGAGCAGGGATTACATCATAGACTATCCCCGCGGAGCCGATGCCAATGCCTACAGCGCCGTGGGAATCTATCCCATAAAGATCACTTTCGGCGGAAATTATAACGGGATGATCATGACCTGGCAGAAGGTCACCGCAAAGAAGGAAAAGGCCGAAGCCCTGAAATCCTTAAAGGGTTCGGAGGTGTCGCCCGTTACGGACTTTGACTTTGACGAAAAGTCGGCCCCGGGATATTACCGCCAGAAAAATGTGCGCGTTACCGACAGGGACGGCAACTCCCTTAAGCGGGGCCGTGATTTTGAAGTCTTCTATCAGAAGGATACGGGTCCCGGAACCGCGGTGATGACAATAAAGGGCATAGGAAAATATAAGGGGACCTTAAAGAGAAAGTATAAAATAGTGAATTATTGACGCTGATATGGTATTATTCCGATTAAGGATCTTTTAAGCTTATGGAGGAAAGATTATGAGCAAAAAAAGAGCAGTGGTTTCCCTGGGCCACGAGGCACTGGGTTATACGATACTTGAGCAGTGGGATGCGGTAAAGGAGACCGCAAAGGCGCTGGCGGATCTGATAGAGGCCGATTACCAGCTTGCCATAACCCATTCCAACGGCCCCCAGGTATCCATGATACACAAGGCCATGACGGAGCTTCGCAGGATATATCCCGATTACACGCCGGCTCCCATGTGCGTGTGCTCGGCCATGAGCCAGGGCTACGTGGGCTACGATATACAGAATTCGCTGAAGAGCGAGCTTCTCATGAGGGGCATCTCAAAGAGTGTGAGCACCATACTCACCCAGGTCACGGTGGATCCCTATGACGAGGCTTTCTATGAGCCCCAGAAGGTCATTGGCAGACACATGACCCCGGAGGAGGCTGCCATGGAGGAGCGCAAGGGCAATTACGTGAAGGAGGATCCCGGAAGGGGCTTCAGACGCGTGGTAGCCGCACCCGCACCCATCGATATAGTAGAGCTTGGAGCCATCCGGACCCTTCTTGACAACGACCAGGTGGTTATAGCCTGCGGCGGCGGCGGTATTCCCGTCATTGAACAGAAGCATGTGCTGAAGGGAGCTTCCGCAGTCATTGAAAAAGACGCCATAGCCGCAAAGCTGGCCATAGACGTGGAGGCCGATGAGCTTATCATCCTTACGGGAGTAGACTCCGTGATGCTTGGCTTTGGAACCGACAAGGCAACTCCCATCTCGTCCATGACCACGGATGAGGCAAAAAAGTATATAGAACAGAAAGAGTTTGAGGAGGGTACCATGCTTCCCAAGATCGAAGCGGCCATACGTTTCCTGGATAAAAATCCCAAAGGACGTGTGCTCATAACCTCCATCAGGGCCACCGCCGATGCCCTTAAAGGCAGGACCGGAACTTTGATCAAAAAAAACTCTTGACAAGATGAACCATTAGGCATATAATCCTTTTCATACTAATCCAGTAGGAATACAGGAGTTTGAAAGGGAGGCCATAAAATGGGAAAAATAGCAAAGAACGCAACCGAACTCATAGGACATACACCTCTTCTTGAGCTCACGAACTACTCAAAGGCCGAAGGCCTTGAGGCAAGGGTCCTGGGCAAGCTGGAGTATTTCAATCCTGCCGGCTCCATAAAGGACAGGATAGCCCTGGCAATGATAGAGGACGCCGAAAAGTCCGGAAAGCTTAAGAGCGGGACTACCATAATAGAGCCCACCTCAGGGAACACAGGTATCGGCATCGCATCTGTTGCAACCGCAAAGGGTTACAAGGCGATACTCACAATGCCCGAGACCATGTCGGTGGAGCGCCGCAACATGCTGAAGGCCTACGGTGCACAGATCGTGCTCACCGACGGCGCAAAGGGTATGAAGGGTGCCATCGCCAAAGCTGAGGAGCTGAACAAAGAGATCGAAGGCTCCATAGTCCTGGGCCAGTTCGACAACCCCGCAAACCCTGCAGTCCACAAAGCTACCACCGGTCCCGAGATCTGGGATGACACTGACGGAAAGGTAGACATCTTCGTGGCAGGCGTGGGCACAGGCGGAACCGTCACCGGAGTCGGTGCGTACCTTAAGGAAAAGAATCCGAACGTACAGGTTGTTGCGGTAGAGCCCGCATCTTCACCCGTACTTTCGAAGGGAACACCCGGACCTCATAAGATCCAGGGTATCGGCGCAGGCTTTGTTCCCGCAGTTCTTGATACAAAGATATATGATGAGATAATCCCGGTTGAAAACGAAGATGCCTTTGCAGCAGGCAAAAAGTTCGCAAGAGCCGAAGGCGTGCTGGTGGGTATTTCCGCAGGAGCGGCTATATGGGCAGCAACCCAGCTGGCAAAGAGACCGGAGAACAAAGGAAAGACCATTGTGGCCATCCTTCCCGATTCAGGAGACAGATATTTCTCGACACCCCTGTTCACGGAGGACTGACCGCAGGTAAACGGGGATTGAAATGTCTGAAGCGATCATTGAGATTAAGGACCTGTCGAAGCGTTTTGAGACAAAGGAAGGGGCGGTTGACGCCCTGAAAAATATAAGCCTCACCATACACAAGGGCGATATCTACGGCATCATCGGAATGTCCGGAGCCGGAAAGAGTACCCTGGTGCGATGTCTCAACTTTCTGGAAAAGCCCACCTCGGGCACCGTTACGGTGGAGGGAGAGGAGCTTTCCTCGCTGGATCACAGGCAGCTGCGAAAAAAGCGTACGGGTATCGGCATGATATTCCAGAGCTTCAACCTTCTCATGCAGCGCAGCGTTATCGACAATGTATGCTTTCCGCTGGAAATAGCAGGGGAGAATAAGAAAAACGCCAGAAAGCGTGCAGCGGAGCTGCTTGAGGTGGTGGGACTTTCGGACAAACAGTCCGCCTATCCCGCACAGCTTTCGGGCGGACAGCAGCAGAGGGTCGCAATAGCAAGGGCGCTTGCCACAAACCCCAGGATCCTGCTGTGTGACGAGGCTACCAGCGCCCTGGATCCCAACACCACCAAGTCCATACTTGAGCTGCTGAGGGATATAAATCAAAAATACGGCATTACCATAGTCATCATAACCCATTCCATGTCGGTGGTCGAAGAGGTCTGCACTCACGTGGCCATAATAGACAACGGAAATCTTGCCGAGAGCGGAAGAGTGACGGATGTCTTTGCTCATCCCAAGTCCGAAGCCGGCAAGGCCCTGGTACTCAGGGACAGCCGTACTGCCGACGGAATGAAGGAGGGCAGGCCCATAAGGATAGCTTTTGTAAGCAATTCCTCCTACGAGCCGGTCATCGCCAACCTGGTCCTCGAATTCAAGACTCCGGTAAACATCATGTATGCCAACACCAAAGACGTGGAAGGCATAGCGGCAGGGGAAATGCTTTTGACACTGCCCGAGGACAAGACCATCGGAGACAGGATGATACAGTACCTTAAAGACCGCGGACTTGATGTGGAGGAGATCTGACATGGATGAAGGAATGGCTTTAATGCTGGTTGAAGGCATAAGGGATACGCTTCTGATGACCGTCGTATCAACGTTTTTTGCCTATGTGATAGGACTTCCCCTGGGAATAGTCCTGGTAGTAACCTCAAAGAACGGGCTTAAGCCCAACGCTCCGGTGTACAAAACGCTGGATTTTATAGTTAACATCCTCCGCTCCGTACCCTTTCTCATCCTTCTCATAACTGTGATACCCATCACAAAGTTTATCGTGGGAAAGAGCTACGGCAGCGCAGCCACCATAGTGCCGCTTACCATTGCGGCGGCTCCCTTTGTGGCAAGACTGGTTGAGCAGTCGCTGGCGGAGGTTGATAAGGGAGTGATAGAGGCAGCCCAGTCCATGGGTGCTTCCACGCTCACCATAGTTACAAAGGTACTGCTGGCAGAGTCCAGGACCTCACTCATTGTGGGCAGTACCATCGCTACGGCTACCATCCTCGGTTACTCCGCAATGGCCGGAGTCGTAGGAGGAGGCGGACTGGGCGATATCGCCGTCAGGTACGGCTACTACAGATATCAGACGGATGTCATGTTCATAACGGTAATCTTGCTGGTGGCGCTGGTTCAGCTGCTCCAGTACATCGGAATGAACATCTCACGCCGATTTGATAAGAGGAATAAAGGAGGATCATTATGAAAAAATTACTTACACTTGCACTTGCAGCTGTTCTCGGAGTTACCACTCTCGCAGGATGCTCTTCAACCGGAGCTTCTGCCGGCGCTCAGACTGCGGATACGCCCTCACAGACAACAGATGCTTCGGCAAAGGCCGACGCACCCGCAGATGGCGGCAGCGCATCCGGCGGAGTTATAACCGTCGCTGCATCACCCACACCCCATGCGATCATTCTTGAGCATGTAAAGGACAAGCTTGCGGAGCAGGGCTGGGAACTCAAGATCACCGAGTTCGAAGACTATGTTCAGCCCAACAACGTGGTTGAGTCCGGTGAGTTCACGGCAAACTACTTCCAGCACGTGCCCTACCTCAACGATTTCAACGCTGAGCACGGCACTCACCTGGTTTCCGTTAAGGAGCTCCACTATGAGCCCTTCGGGATCTATCCCGGAGTATCAAACGACCTTTCAAACGTAAAGGACGGAGCCGAGATCGCAGTGCCCAACGACACCACCAATGAAGCTCGTGCCCTTCAGCTTCTTGAGGCAAACGGCATCATCAAGCTCAAGGAGGGAGTCGGACTTGAGGCAACCGTAAAGGACATCGAGGAGAACCCTCACAACGTAAAGATAGTTGAGCTTGAGGCCGCACAGGTTTCAAGGGTTATCAATGAGGCCGACTTTGTGGTCCTCAACGGTAATTACGCAATGGAGGCAGGTCTTTCCGTGGGAAAGGATGCTCTTGCCGCCGAGGCTTCCGAGTCCGAGGCAGCACAGACCTTTGCAAACGTACTTGTTGTAAAGGAAGGCAATGAAAACGATCCCGGAGTTCAGGCACTTATCAGCGCACTTGCTGACGATGAGGTAAGAAGCTGGATCGATTCCGAGTTTGACGGTTCGGTGATCCCTCTGTTTTAAGCAGACATGAACATACTGTTTCTGTTTCAGAGATTTTCATTCAAAAGCTCGACCATATACCTGGACCTGGTGGATGAATGTGTCCGCCGGGGCCACGAGGTATATGTTCTGGCCGGTACATCCGACGATGTAGACACCAAAAGGCTGCATGAGGAGCATGGCTCCCATGTGGCCTATGTGCGTTTACCGGATCAGTTTCATTCCGGAAAGATAAAAAAGGGGTTTGTGCAGCTTATGATAGAGCCTCTTTTTCTGAATACTCTGAGGCGCCTTCTGTGGGATGCAAAGATAGATCTCATGGCTTATCCCACTCCTCCTATCACCCTGGCGGGAGTCGTAAAAAAGTCCGGAGAGCATTACGGCTGCATAAAATATCTGATGCTCAAGGATATTTTCCCCCAGAATGCCGCGGATCTTGGCATGATGGGAAAAAACAGCCCCGTTTTCAGGTATTTCAGACGTATGGAAAAAAGGCTCTATGAGGTATCGGATGTCATAGGCTGCATGTCCCCGGCAAATGTGGAGTATATCAGGCGCCGGGAGAGCGGCTGTGCCCATAAGCTGGAGCTTTTTCCCAACACTGTGAGGATACTACCCGATGAAGAGATCCCTGAGAAGAGGACCGGAGATCCCGACATACTCCATCTCATGCTGGGAGGGAACCTGGGAAGGCCCCAGGCGGTGGATTTTCTGCTGGATGGCATGAAGAAACTGCACGAGACGGGCTTTGACAGTGTAAGGCTTACCATAGCGGGGGACGGCACCGAGGCCGCCGGGATCCGGAACAGGATAGAGTTGGAATCCCTAAGTTATGTAAACTACATTTCCCAGCTGCCCAGGGATGAATACGAAGCCCTTTTATCCTCCTGCGATGCGGGGATAATATCCCTGTCGGCGGATTTTACCATTCCCAATTTCCCCAGCCGCCTGCTTTCCTATATGCAGATCGCAAAGCCGGTGCTGGTGGTGACGGACAGATGCACCGATATGGGCAGTATTGTGGAAAAGGAAGCGCGATGCGGTTTCTTTACGCCTTCGGGGGATATCGAAGGCTTCGTGAATACCCTCAGACTTATGTACGAAAAGAGGGAAGAACTCGCGGAAATGGGAAGAAGGGGCAGGGAATACCTCAAGGAAAATTACGCCGTGAGCAGATCCGTTGACATTCTGGAACAAAAACTTCTTTTATTTGGTAAAGAAATGTGATAATATATTTTCGAAGTATGCCCTTTGAGGGTTTTTTGTGATTCCAAACGGGCAGACCGCAGATATTCAGATGCAGGATTTTCGCTTATGAAAGGGGAAAGCTGAGATGGCAATGTTTGACTTTTTGAAGAGCGCTAATGACAAGCGGCTCGATGAAATAGTTGACAGACTGAAGCTGACTTACAGTAACGCTTACAAGGACGATACTCAGCGCATATTCAAAGAGTTTACTGACGCTTATGATAACCTCAAGCGTAACAACAGGCTGTCTGACAAGCAGATTCAGCACTACGATGAGGTTGTGGCGGACTATACCCAGAAGATAGATAAACTGGTAAACGGAAACAACCGAAACCGATATTATCCCAGATAAAAAACGGCGCCGATGGCGCCGCTTTTTTATGCCTATTTACGATCATTCCGACTGGCACATCCTGTCCAGCATGTCCGAAAGCTCTTTCATCCTCAATGCATCCTTGGATACATCCTCGTAGTTGAACTGATTCTGCTCCGCTTCTCCGTATTTTATGACCATTGCGCCGGACTCCACCATGATGGCTTCATTGTCTTCGCCGATATCCGCAAGGCCGCCCTCGGCGCGCTGCTTTTTGGCATTGGCGTAGCTTTTCTGGAGTCTGGCCAGCTCTTCCTGCATCTCGGCCCAGGTATCGTCGTCGCAGTCGCCGTCCACGATGGCGGGTTCTTCGGGTTCATCTCTTATATATGCATCGGAGCGGCAGGCCGTAAGGGACATTATTGCCGCAAAAAAAGCGATGAGCGTGATGTTTCTGATGAATTTTTTCATTCCGTGACTCCTTTGGATCTCTGATATGTCAACAGCTTATATTGTATGATAAGGCGACACGGGTGTCAATGATGTCCTTGTGGTTGTTTTACTGGATTATTGTCGTATTAAGTGTTAAAATAGTTTGGAGATTTTTGAAACTACGAAAGGCTGGAAGACAACAGATGAGTAACGATATTTTCGATAACAGGGTACTGATGATAACCGGCGGAACCGGATCCTTCGGCAACGCCGTACTGAAGAGATTCCTGGATACCGGAATTAAGGAGATCCGCATCTTCTCCCGCGATGAAAAAAAGCAGGATGATATGCGTCATCTCTACAACAACGACAAGATCAAATACTACATCGGTGATGTCAGGGATGTCACCAGTGTAAGAAATGCCATACACGGCGTAGATTATATTTTTCACGCAGCGGCCTTAAAGCAGGTACCGAGCTGCGAGTTCTTTCCCGTAGAGGCCGTAAAGACCAATGTGCTGGGCACCGACAATGTGCTGACCGCGGCCATAGAGGCGGGAGTCAAAAAGGTGATCTGCCTTTCCACCGACAAGGCAGCCTATCCGGTAAATGCCATGGGCACTTCAAAGGCCATGATGGAAAAAGTATTCGTGGCTAAGAGCCGGGCGGCCGGTGAAACCGTGATCTGCGGCACCAGATACGGAAACGTTATGTGTTCCAGAGGTTCCGTCATTCCCCTTTTCATAGACCAGCTTAGAGAGGGAAAGCCTCTCACCGTTACGGAACCTTCCATGACCAGGTTCATCATGTCCCTCGAGGAGGCGGTTGAGCTGGTTATCTATGCTTTTGAAAACGCGAATCCCGGAGATATCATGGTTCAGAAGGCACCGGCCTGTACCATTGAGGTTCTGGCACAGGCGGTCAAGGAGCTTTTCGGCAGGGACGATGCTCCCACCAGGATCATAGGCATCAGGCACGGCGAGAAAATGTACGAGACTCTCCTTACCAATGAGGAGTGTGCCAGGGCCGTTGACGAGGGCGATTTTTACAGGGTTCCCTGCGACAGCCGTGATCTGAATTATGACAAATACTTCAGCAAGGGCGATCAGAAGCGCACCGAGCTTTCGGAGTTCAATTCAAACAACACCAGGATACTGGATGTGGAGCAGGTTAAGGAAAAGCTTTTAAAGCTTTCATACATACATGAGGAGCTTAAGGCTTTCGGACTGGAAGACTGATATGAAGATACTGGTTACCGGAGCCCGGGGCTTCATTGGAAAAAATCTTACCGCAGAACTTAAGAACAGGGGTTATGAAGATCTGATCCTCTTTGACAGGGAGGACGATCCTTCATGCCTTGATGAATACGCCCCGAAGGCGGATTTCATATTTCATCTGGCAGGTGTCAACAGACCAAAGGATGTGAGCGAGTTCATGGAGGGCAACTGCGGCCTTACGGAAAAGCTCATTAACATCCTGGAGGCAGCGGGCAGCAAGGCCCCTGTGCTTGTGACATCCTCGATCCAGGCAGCCCTGGACAATCCCTACGGACAATCAAAAAAGGCGGGAGAGGAGTTGCTCTTTTCTCACAAAGAAAAAACCGGCGCCCCTGTTTTTGTTTACCGCCTGCCCAACGTCTTCGGAAAGTGGAGCCGCCCGAATTACAACAGTGCGGTGGCCACCTTCTGCCATAATATAGCAAACGATCTTCCCATTACGGTAAATGACCCTACCACGGTGATGCGTCTTGTGTATATTGACGATGTAGTCGCCGAGTTCATTAACGCCATGGAGGGCAGGGGGAGCGCTCTCAGTGACGCCTGCATTCACACCTATGGCGGCGGGATGAGGCCGGCAAAGGAGGAGAGCAGCGTTTATCCCGTTGACGGCGACAGATATTTCGGCGTACCCCGTATCCACGAGGTAAAGCTTGGTGAGATCGCCGACCTGATCCACAGCTTCAAGCAGTCCCGCAGCGCTCTTTTCATACCGGATATGTCGGATGCCTTTGTCAGCAGCCTTTATTCAACCTATCTTAGCTATCTTCCCACGGACGGCTTTGCCTACGACCTTAAGATGAATGTTGACAACAGGGGCTCCTTTACGGAGTTTATCAGGAACCGGGACAGGGGGCAGGTGTCTGTCAATATTTCCCACCCCGGCATCACGAAGGGCCAGCACTGGCATCATTCCAAAAACGAAAAGTTCCTGGTGGTAAAGGGTGAAGGCCTCATCCGTTTTCGCCGCATAGACAGCGACGAGATCTTCGAATACAGGGTCAGCGGAGAAAAGCTTCAGGTGGTTGATATCCCTACGGGATACACCCATTCCATCGTTAACGTGGGAGAAGAGGACATGGTCACGGTAATGTGGGCCAATGAACCCTATAATCCCGATAAACCGGACACTTATTTTCTGGAGGTATAAATGAGCACTAAAATGAAGGTTATGACCATTCTGGGCACCAGGCCTGAGATCATCAGGCTCTCGGAGGTCATGAAGCTCTGTGACAAATATTTCGATCACATTATGGTTCATACCGGACAGAACTATGATTATACCTTAAACCAGGTTTTCTTCGAAAATCTTAAGCTCAGGGAGCCGGACTACTATCTGGACAGCGTGGGCAAGAACCTGGGTGAGACCATGGGCAATATCATAGCCAAGTCCTACACCCTGATGGAAGAGGTAAAGCCCGAGGCGGTTCTGATACTCGGGGACACCAATTCCGCCCTTTCCGCTATCAGCGCAAAGCGTCTCAAGATACCCATCTTTCACATGGAGGCGGGCAACCGCTGCTGGGACTGGAATGTCTCCGAGATGATAAACCGCAAGATAGTGGACCACATCTCCGATATCAACCTTCCCTACACCGAGCATTCCCGCAGGTATCTGATCTCCGAGGGCATTGACGGCAAGACCGTATTTGTCACCGGATCACCCATGAGGGAGGTGCTTGAGGCCCACAGGGAAGAGATCGCCGCATCGGACGTGCTGGAGCGGCTGGAGCTCAAGGAAAGGGGATTTTTCCTTGTGTCTGCTCACCGCGAGGAAAACATAGACCTTGAGGACAATTTCATGGCTCTCATGCAGGCCATCAATCATATTGCCGAGACCTACGGTATGCCGGTGATCTACTCCACCCATCCCAGGTCACAGAAATTCATCGACAGCAGAGGCTTTAAATTCCATCCTCTGGTCAGGAATCTCAAGCCCTTCGGATTTTTTGATTACAACCGCCTTCAGCAGAGCGCTTACTGTGTGCTCTCGGATTCAGGCACCCTGTCCGAGGAATCGGCCATGCTTGGTTTCCCCGGTGTCCTGATCAGAACCTCCACGGAGAGGCCGGAGGTTCTGGACAAGGGTACGGTGGTCATCGGCGGCATCAAGACCGAGGATGTGGAGAGGGCCGCAAAGCTGGCCGTGTCCATGTATGAAAACGGTGAGAAGCTGGCAATGCCCGGAGACTATATAGACGAGAATGTATCCGTTAAGGTTGTAAAGCTGATACAGAGCTATACACACATAGTAAACAAGACAGTCTGGCTGAAATGAAGATCGTTGTGGTTGACATAGCCGCATCCAAGACCGGAGCGCTGGCTATACTGATGGATTTTTATGAATATGTCAGGGAAAACGGAAGGGATCATCAGTGGATATTCCTGACGGGAGTTGACTGCATAAAGGATCCTCCGCCCTTTATCACCGTAAAGGTGATGGACAGGGTCAAAAGATCCCAGAAGGACAGACTGGTGTTCGATTTTTTCACCGGGAGAGGCTTCATAGAGGATCTGGAGCCGGATGTGATCTTTTCCATGCAGAATACCCTTACCTTCGGGAGCATCCGCAGAAGGAAGGATCTTACCATCGGGGGACAGCTTGTTTCCCGCAGAGGGGACAAGGTACCGCAGGTGCTCTACGTCCATCAGCCTTTGGGCTATCAGAAAACCAAAGGCTTTTCCTTTTTTATCAGGGAGGAAAGAGAGTACGCGGTATACCAGTATCTCATAGGAACTCTCATCGACCTGTCGGTGAAGCGGTCCGGCCTTTCCATCGTCCAGACGGAGTGGATGCGGGAGGCTGTGTCGAAAAAGACGGGCAAGAGTCTTTCAAAGGTGGTAAAGGTAAGCCCCGAGGTCCCGGATATGTCCGAAAACAGGCTCCGGTTCGTTGAAGGCAGGCCTGAAAATTGGGATAAAAAGCATTTTTTCTTCCCTTCGGGAGAGATTCTTTACAAAAACCATGAGTGTGTGCTCAAGGCTGCGGCCATCCTCAATGAGAAAGGATATACGGACTTTGAGGTTCATTTTACCCTTAAGAGTCTTAAGGATGTGACGGACAGGGATTATCCGGATCCCTGCGGCAACATACACTGGACCGGCAGGGTGAGCCGGGAAGAGGTTATAGACGAGTACAAAAGGGGCACGCTGCTGTTCCCTTCCTATATAGAAACCTACGGTGTCCCCCTTGCCGAGGCAAGAGGCGTTGGCACTCTCATACTGGCATCCGATTGTCCTTTTTCACGGGAGGTGCTTAAGGGATACAAAAATGCCAGGTTCTTTGATCCCTTCGATCCGGCCGAGCTGGCAAGACTTATGGAGTCCGTTCTGAAGGGAGAGCTCGAACCCGAAGAGACATCGGAAGAAACAAACTCCCCGGAGGAAAGAGGATACGGAGAAATCCTGAGACTGATCACTTCTGAAGATAGATGGAAAAGTTAAAAACACTTTTAACAAATGAAAATTTAATGGTCTATTACGGGTATTATCCCATGGTTGCACTGGGGTATACCTTTGCCATGTTCTCCGATCAGGTGAGACCCGGGATCATAGCGACCCTTCTGCTTCTGATCGTGGCAGCCCAGATTCTGGCCACATTGTTCCTCAGAAAGGACTATGTGTTGGCAGGGGAAACACCGGATATCTCTCTTATGGCCAGGATCAGATACAGGCTGTTTTTTACGGGGAGACCTGCCGTCGGCACAATTGACATGCTGGTTGCGCTTTATTTTATCTATAATCTCCTGTCAGGGATCTGGTGTCATCTCTACGGAATGCCGGTCAGTGTATGGCAGGGAGAGTTCTGTACCTCCATCCTCACCATGGTGTTTTACATTGTGGGCAGGAAGCTTATGGACAGTGAGAGGGACAGTTTTTACAACAGCTTTCTCATAGCGGTTTGTTTTCTGGGAGGGCTGGGACTGCTGCTCTTCATATGGGGACCCCAGTTCTACCTGGACTATTTGTTGAAGATAGATTTAATATCCAAGGCTGACGTGCCTACCATGAGGGTGAGGATGCACTCGGTGGTGGGGAGTATCCAGTTGGGATATCTTTCGGTGGCCGGCATGCTGGCTGCGGTACACATCATGATGCGGAATAAAGGACGGAAAGGTAAAGCCCTGTTATTTATTTGTATGTTATTTGCCTTCCTCAGCAATCAGAGATCTGCCATGGTGGTGGCGGTGTTGGTACTGTTATTTGTTAACTACCTGTTATTTTATACCTATAAGCTGCTCCCTCTTAAGCTCCTGGCAATAGAGGTCGGAGTGCTGGGAGGCGGATTTATTCTCATGTGTGTTATTTTTATGAGAGCCGTCATGAAGGTATATTACAGACTGGTATCACTGCCCGGAGCCATAGGCCAGAGGTCGGATCAGTGGATAGGTGCCATAAACAATATGAGCAACCTTTGGCTGGGTAACGGTCTGGGAGCAAACGGACACAGGGCAAACGGCATTAATCCCCATATGATCGCCGACGGCGGTCTGGCCAAGCTCTTTGTGGAGATGGGAATAATCGGAACCGCGGTGTTTGCCTATATGATGATCCTCTGCTTCAGGTACGGCGTAAAGCATCTTAAGGAATGCAGTGCCGAGCTGGGCATCATAGCGGTGACGCTGCTTCAGTCCATCGGTTCCAACATACTTGAGTTCCAGGTGCTAACGCCCATATTCTGGTTTGCGGTGGGAGTGATAGCCGCCGCAGCGGTAAAATACAGGAAGCCTGAGGAAGATCCCGGGCCGAAAAAGAAGGGGGACGGCAAAGCATCGTGAGAGCCCTGGCATTGTATCTGCCGCAATTTCATACCTTTAAGGAAAACGACGAATGGTGGGGAGAAGGCTATACGGAATGGACAGCCGTAAAGCGTGCAAGGCCACTTTTCAAGGGACATATGCAGCCACGGGTACCCCTGGATAGCAGGTACTACGATTTAGTAAACGATGGTTTACAAACCCTGAAATGGCAGGCTGATCTGGCAAAAAAGTACGGCATATACGGTTTTTGCATATACCAGTACTGGTTCAGCGGCCGCCAGCTCATGGAACGGCCTGCCGAGATCCTGAGGGATCACCCCGAGATAGATATCAACTATTGTATATGTTGGGCAAACGAGAGCTGGACCCGCACCTGGTACGGCCTCGAGAGCGAGGTCCTGATGCTTCAGGAGTACGGCGGAGAGCCGGAGTGGAGGAAGCATTTCGAATATCTTCTGGGATTCTTCAGGGATGAAAGATATATAAAGATAGATAACCGGCCGGTGCTTATGATCTACAGGAGCTTTGATATAGAAAAGCTGCCGGAAATGAGAGCGCTGTTTGATAAGCTTGCTCGTGAGGCAGGCTTCGATGGAGTTTACATAATATCTGGAAAAACTGCCGGAGAGCAGGAGAGCAGGGAAGACTGCATCGACGCCAAATATTATTTTGAGCCCGGATTCTCACTGAAGCATGATATCTCCCCTGTGGGGAAATTCTGCTATAATGCTCGGGTGGCCTTCCTGTCGGTCATCAACCGAGTGTTTAAGACAAAACTTCTGGAAAGGCGCATACCCATCGAGCGGATCTACAGGGCCATAGAAAACCGGGATTATGCTGAAGACGAGTTCCCGGGAGTTCTGGCCCGCTGGGATAACACTCCCCGCAGGGACTACAAGGGCCTTTTGTATACGGGTGCTAACCCGGCTTCCTTCAAGCGCTGCCTTGAGACTCTGGGGGTTAAGCTGGAGGGGAGAAAAAACGATTTCGTCATAATAAACGCCATGAACGAATGGGGGGAAGGCGCCATGCTGGAGCCCGACGAGCACGAGGGCTATTCATATCTGGAGGCTGTTGCTGAGGTTTGTCACAGAAGATAAGCATCATTATAATCACATACAGGGTTGAGAGATATCTCCAGAAATGCCTCGACAGCGTGCTGGGACAGGACTATGAAAACCTGGAGATCATCATGGTGATCGGGCGTTCACCACATGGGGATGACGATGGCTGTGAGGATATTGCCCGCGGATATGCAGCCCTTGATGAGCGCATAAAGATCATAACCTGTGAGGCGGCAGGCGTTTCCGATGCCAGAAACAGAGGGCTTGAAGCCGCAACGGGAGAGCTTATCGGATTTGTTGATTCCGATGATTTCATAGACCGGGACATGTATTCCAGGATGGTACGTCAGCTTTCCGAAAATGATGCGGATATCGTGGTCTGCGGCAGATATTATGAATTCGTAAATACCACAAAAAAGGACGCTGCCGGCAGGGGATGTCTCATGAGCGGAAGGGATGCCCTGGAAACCGTGCTCAAAGGCGATGGTTTTTACCTTCACTGCTGGGATAAGCTTTACAGAAGAGAGCTATGGGAGGGCATCAGCTTCCCCGTTGACAGGTATGTGGAGGACAGGGTGGTGGTTAACAGGGTATTGGGCCGTGCCCAAAGGATCTACTACGATCCTACCCCTGCTTATCATTACCGTGAGAGAAAAGAGAGCATGTCCAAGACGGGCAGCATAGCTTACAATAACACCCTGGCAGATGAGGAGCTGGCGGCATATATAGGGTCCGAGTTCCCGGATCTTAAGCCTCTGCTTGAAAAATACATGATCTACGGATATATTACCGCCATACAGAATGTATACATGTCCGGAGGTGGGAAAAAGGAAGCGGCTCCCTTTACACAAAAGCTCAAAGCGGCCGGGATATCCCCAGGCAACAGATATGTGGGGGCTTCTCTTAAGCTTAAGCGTTTCCTTGCACTCAATGCTCCGGGGATACTGGTTTGGAACACGAGGCGAAAGAACAACACCCTGGAGAATGAAGAAGAGCGGTTTACATAAAGGGTAAACATAATCGATAAACATAAATAGTTTACATAAATGGTTAACATAACATGAAGGGATTCACCTGGAAGAATAAAAAAATATTGCTGATATGCAGAGAAACCTACTGTAAACCCCTGTGGTTCCTGGCAGAAAGCTTGAAACAGGACAACGAGGTGGCTGCATTTTTTATAATGAGCTCGGAGTGTTCCTTTAACAAATGCTATTACAACGAGCATACCTATTATCAGTTCAAGAAGCTGGATGGGGTAAAGATCTACGATGTAAAGGGCATCTGCGATGAGTTCATTGAGAGGATGGAGGCCTGGCGTAAGCGCACCGGCATCAAAAGGGGGGTAAAAAAGCCCGTAGGCGGTGCTGCGCCCCTTACTTCGGACAAGGGCCCCATGGACATGGAGTATCTGGAGATGATAGAGCGTGACTACTGTCATTTCAAGAACCTGAACCTCCAGCTCATGGCCTCCCAGGAGAATACCAGGCATTATCACTACCGTATATACTGGTCACTCACCAGCTATGAGGAGAACTGCCTGTGGCTGGAACTGAATTATAAAAAGATAATATCCATTTTTGAGGAGTTCAAGCCGGACATTATCCTGGATATGGACAATGCCGAGCTGCAGAGGACGGTGCTGGCGGAGGTTGCCTATGCATACAAGGTCCCCTGTATGACCATAGAATACTCGAAGTTCGGTTATTACAAGTATCCCAGCTTCCAGAATTCCTACGGGATAGATCCTTACATCAGAAGGCTTTACGAGGAAAACCTGGCCAGGGACGACAGCGAGCTGTCCGAGGCGATCGCCTATATAGAGAAGTACAGGGCTGAGAATTCCATTATGAATCAGGAGTTTGCCGGCTCAGTCACCAACAAATACGAGAGGGATTCCCTGATCTGGATAGCCCGGGTTATGCGAGGAAAGTGGAATTATTTCTGGAATCAGGATATAACCGCAGGCAATCTCAAGCGAAAAAAGAAGAGCAGGATGCTCTATGCACCCTCCCGGCCTTATCTGCGCCACTACCTTGAGACAGAGCTTAACAAGAGGATGCTCTACGGAAAGAACCGGTATTTTGAGGATCCGGTGGAGGGAGAGCCCTACGTATACATGCCTCTGCATCTGATCCCCGAGTCCTCGGTGTTCGTCAAAGCCTCCTACTATGTGGATGAGGCCAATCTTATAGAGCAGGTGAGCAAGAGCCTGCCCATAGGATGGAAGCTCTATGTGAAAGAGCATCAGGCCATGCTTGGTGAACGAGCGTTATCATTTTATGAAAAGGTGGCACAGCTCCACAACGTGAGAGTGGTACAGGTAAACTATTATAAAGATCCCAAACCCTGGATCCTGAATGCAAAGGGGATAGTTACCATTACGGGAACAGCAGCTTATGAGGCGGCACTCCTTGGAAAACGGTCAATTGTTTTCGGAGAAGTTCCCTTTTCCCTTATAGAAGGAATAACACGAGTTACTGATTTTTCTGAATTACCCGGTGTTATTAAACAATTCGATAACGAGGTGAAAGATAACGAGCTGAGATCAATGACCCATTCCGCGGCCGCGTATATCGAGACGGTGAAGCAGGCCGGAGAACCGGTGAAGATTTTTGAACTCATGGATGGGGCTGAAGAGATATTTGCGGGACGGGCAGAGCGCACTCCCGAATTTGAAAAGGAACTGGATGTCCTGGTGGACTTCTTTGAAAAAGGATATGAAAGGTGGAAAAACGATGTCAAAGATTAAGCCAAGATTAAAACTACTATGTTTAATCACGATTATACTAACGATGGCATGGCCGGGGAACGCTTATGCCGAAGTGGTCAGGAATACCAGGTTCACAACCACTGCGGAGATGAAGACAAAGCTGGGGACCTCGGATCCTTCGGTGTGGAATCCCGTATATCTGACAGAGGTGGAAAACATATACTGGAATTTCGCTAATCAGAATGCCCTCGGGGGAACTTCCATAACCCTTGACATGGCAAAGAACAACTACAGGAATCTGGAGATGCTCCTGGACAACGGATACACCATGGATTATTCCGTGCTTTCCGCTTACTGTGCCGAGTATCTTGCGAAGAAGAACGGAGAGCCTGATGCTTTCTATAATATAATGCACGGATGCCTGGGAAATCCCTATATCTCCGGACACCCGGCGGCAGCGGTGACCGCCACCACGTATAATGGAAGAGACTATTCGAAAGTATTTGATGCTTCTTATTATTTAGCTGCTCATCCTGAGCTGGCAGGTACCATAGGAAACAATCCCCCCGAACTTCTGAGACACTTCGTGGAGGTGGGTATAGGAAAGGGCTATGCCGGCAACGCTTCCTTTAATGTTGCAGCCTATGCCGCAGGGATCGATGCCCAGGTTCTTGCCACCCAGAGCGCATCGGCTTCATATAAGGCCCTCGGCGCCGGAAAGAGCGCCCCTGTTGGAAAATACAGCTATTCATGGGCAAATTACTACGGCAAGTACCTTGGACGTTATTCGGGAGCAGTGGCAGCGACTGCGGCGGCCGCGCCCGCACAGGCAGCAGACCCCTCCGGCATTACGGACATCGACAGCCAGGGTCCCGACGGTGCGGAGGATTCATCCATCCCCATTCCCAAGACCGTTACCGGAGTATACACCGAGACAAGCTCTACCAGCGTTTACACCGGCCTTCCGGTTTCTTCCGCACAGGCAAACTTAAGACCCCTTGCCGTTATGATGCCCACGGATAAGGCGGCTCAGCCTTCCTATGGCGTAAGCTATGCGGATATCCTTTACGAGATAATGGAAGAGGGCGGTATTTCCAGACAGATGGCCATAATTCCCAACTGGACCGGGCTTTCCAGGATCGGAAACCTGAGGAGCTGCCGTCTCTACTATATATATGCGGCAAAGGAATGGGATCCCATCCTTATTCATTTCGGTGGAGTTGCCTACATGAAGGGCGTTATCAACGGACCTGACATGAACAATATCTCCGGAACCTATGAGTACGGTGTGGGAGGAAAGGCACCCGGAGCCGGATACTTCTTCAGAAGCAATGACAGGACCGCTCCCCACAATGCCTATATTTCCGCATCGGGAGTTCAGAAGGCCTGCGTACAGCAGGGATATCTGACAAACCTGAGAGCCGGTTATTACAATCCCAAGCATTTCACCTTTGCTCAGGGAGGCAATGATCTGTCAGCCAGCCCCGGGGCAACAAGCGCCACAACCATAGACCTTTCGGATATCTATCCCTACAGCAGGAGCAGCTTTACTTACAATGCGGCTCAGGGAGTGTACTACAAGAACATCCACGGCGGTCCCCAGACCGACGCGGCCACCGGAAAGCAGATCTCATTTGCCAACGTGATCATCCAGAATACAAAATGGAGTCAGCTGGACAAAAAGGGATACCTCGGCTTCACCATGAAGGATACCACCGAGGACGGATATTTCTTTACAAAGGGGAAATGCATACACATCACATGGAAGAAGACGGGAGATTACTCCCCCACCGTATATTATGATGATGCCGGAAATGAAATAAAACTGAGCCCCGGAAAAACCTATATAGGAATTGCCCAGAAGGGCAGAAGTCCCAGGTTTTCATAGGCTTAGTTGAAATAAACGATCTCTTCGGCGGCGGGCTGGGCCGGTTCGATCTTTTTGGCAAAGAGAACCGGTGCCTCGCCGCCCATTTCACGGCTGGGTGCACTGCCTATCTTTGCCGTCACAAAGATCCAATCCTTGTTTTTTAAGAATGCGGCCTCGTCGTATCTGCAGGGGAAGCCCACAAAGGCGATATCCTCGGCGCAGCAGGTCATGGCGTACCGGCCGGGAACAAACACATCCTCCTTTGCTTTCTTGGGATGTAAGACCTGTCCCTTGAAACGGACGGTCTTGCCCTTGAAGTTTTCAAGATTATCAAGCGCATCAAGATAAAAGATGCCGAAGTCATCATCATTTACCTCGATTATCTCAGCATTTATATCGTAGGGAGGCTCCTCGTGGGCGTCATCGCTCACCTGGCCGTCTGTGGTCTCGAAGAGCACCTGTCCCATGCGGTTAACGGCTCTTACCATGCGCTTGAACATGGCACGGTCGTGGTCGTCACGGCATCTGTTGAAGAGGATCAGATCGGCGTCCTTGAACTGATTGGTCATCATCATCTTCATATTTGCAAGGTATGACTCAAAGGTGGTGGAATCTACTGTGGTGATGATCTCTGCTATAAGCCATTCCTCGGGAAGGGCCTGTATCAGCTCCATGGCGTCCCACATACCGTTTGTCTCTATTATGACCCTGTCGGGTTTGTAGGTCTTTTCAAAGCCGGCGAAAAGAGCGGTGTCCACAGCCTCTTCGTCATCCACGGTTTCGACAATGAACTTATTCTTTTTCAGGAGAGCGTCGGACAGCTCCTCTTCGCCCTCCTCGCAGTAAATGAGCAGGGTCTTGCGGCCGTCCTCAAACTGCCCTTCCTCCACGGTCTCGCGGATGAAGGTTGTCTTCCCGCTGTCGAGAAAACCTTTGAACAGATATACGGGAACTTCCCTCTTCTTTAATAATGCCATGTTATGTAAACCTCTTTCTTAGATTCCGAAGAGCTCTTTCAGCCTGTCTTCCTTAAGCTCCGCTCCGATAACACAGATACGGCCGGTGTAATCAGCCGAACCCTCCCGGACTTCCCACTCACCGGGAGTGAGGTCGAAGTGAAGCCACTTTCCGTCAGGCGAAGGAACAATGCCCTTGGCCCGGAGTACGGTTCCGTAGCCGTTTTCTTCGGAGAGAAGAGCCAGGATATCGGAGAGCTTTTTCTCATCAAACTTGTGGGGAGTCTCAACGCCCCAGCTTGTGAATACTTCGTCTGCATGATGGTGGTGCTCGTGATCATGGTCATGCTCGTGGTCGTGATGATGCTCATGTTCATGATCGTGATCGTGGTCATGGTGATGTTCGTGCTCGTGCTCATGATCATGGTCGTGATGATGTTCATGCTCGTGCTCATGGTCGTGGTGATGTTCATGGTCATGATCGTGGTCATGGTGATGCTCATGGTCATGCTCATCATCGTGATCGTGATGATGTCCGCAGCTGCAGACACCGTTCTCGTCGTAGTGATGCTCGTGCTCTGCCTTGTGGCGCTCCATCTCAAGAAGCTCGGTTTCGAGAGCTTTGGAGTTCTCCATTGCGGAAAGGATGTTGTCTCCGGTGATCTCATCCCAGGGAGTAGTGATGAGGGCGGCCTCAGAGTTCCTTTCGCGTACCAGGGAAACCACGGCATCGAGCTTTTCGTCGGAAAGCTCCTGGGTTCTGGAGAGGATCACGGTGCGGGCGCTCTCAACCTGGTTGTTGAAGAACTCGCCGAAGTTTTTCATGTATATCTTTGCCTTTTTGGCATCTACCACGGCAACGGTGGAAGCAATCTCGATATCCGCCTTGTCGCCTACGTTCCACACTGCCTTTTCAACGTCGGAGAGCTTACCGACGCCCGAGGGCTCGATGATTATACGGGAGGGAGAATATTTCTCGATGACCTCTCCCAGAGCAGTTCCGAAATCCCCGACCAGAGAGCAGCAGATGCACCCGGAATTCATCTCGGTGATGTTTATGCCCGAATCCTTTAAAAAGCCGCCGTCGATGCCTATCTCACCGAATTCGTTTTCGATGAGGACGATCTGCTGACCGGCGAAAACCTCGGATATAAGTTTCTTGATGAGGGTTGTTTTTCCGGCGCCGAGAAAGCCGGAGATGATATCGATCTTTACTGACATTTTATACTCCTTTTCAAAAGCAAACCACCCTCAAAAGAGGGTGGGGTGCGAATCAAAACCTATCTGTCATCCGGCGGATATGCTGCCGTGATGATGGGATCAGGGAAGAAGCTTTGTGATGGAGTTCTGCTCCTCTTCCTCCTGGTGCTTACGCTGCATCTGAATGGTTATGTCGTCCAGAAGCTGCTGCTTTTTCAGATCCGATACTGCCTTCGGGATGTCGAGGTCCGCAAGGTTTGAATCTGATGAATTAAGAGCCTCAAGAGAACCTGCGGAATAGTTGTATGCGGACTGAAGAGCGTTTGTGTCGGCGCCTACCTTGGTACGGCGGCTGTTGACGTAGTCGAGAGCCTTGTCAACCTGTGACATATCGGAGCCCTTTGTGACATCGTAGTCCTCGAGGCCCAGAGCCTTGAGGGTGGCTTCGCCGATGCTGATGTCCTTGCCGCTTCCGTCGGGATTGGATACCACGGATACGTTTTCAAAGCTTCCGTCTATGAGCTTCCGGGTATTGAACTCGGAGCTGTTCACACTGTCGACTATACCCTGTTTGTACTGGTCGATCTGATCCTGGATGGCCTTTTTGTCTGCGGGAGTGTAAAGACCGTTTGAGGCCTTTATGCTGAGCTCCTTTATGGACTGAAGGTAATCCGTGATGGAAGACAGGGAACCGTCGGCCACGTTAAGGGCGTCGATGCCTGACTGGATGTTGTCCATATTGGCGGAGGTTGCACCCTCCTGTGATTTGAACTTTTCGTGTATGGCACTGCCGGCAGCGTCGTCAGCGGCACTGTTTATCCTGCTGCCGCTTGCAATGGCGCCGTAGTAATTGGTAGAACCTACGGAACTAACTCCACTGATTGCCATATTGCACCTCCTTGTATATAGCCGAACCCCCTGAGAGGAACGGTTTCAGATCCTGTGTATTTGGCAAAAATTATACCACAGAGGTGTAGTGTTTTCAATACTTTTGGGTGATTTTTGGCTTTCTAAATGAGGCAAATTGTGATATTCTATCCCTATGTCTGATTTTTTTAAAACGGTATACAGCGGCGGCATGGGAGAGATCGAGGAAAAAAAGTCCCGCTTTATCGCCCATGTGGCGCCGGTGACTACGGCGGATGAGGCTTCCGAATTCATCGCCGGTATAAAAAAGAAATACTGGGATGCCCGTCATAACTGTTCGGCATACGTTATCGGACAGTCCCGGGAGGTGAGCCGCTCCAGCGACGACGGCGAGCCCTCGGGCACGGCAGGGAAGCCCATACTCGAGGTGATAAACGGCCTTGATCTCACGGATGTGTGCATAGTGGTGACCCGCTATTTCGGAGGAGTGCTGCTGGGCACGGGAGGTCTTATACGCGCCTACACCGCGGCGGCAAAGGCCGGTCTCGAGAACAGTGTTATAATCGAAAAGCTCAATGGGACCAGGATAAATATCGACCTGGATTATACCCTTGAAGGAAAGGTCAGGACCTTTCTCAGAGAAAGAGAGGTCCCGCTCCTTGACTGCGTTTATTCGGACAAAGTCAGACTCATTGCGGCGGTCAAGGATTCCATGGTGGAGGGCTTCAAAGCTTCGGTGACGGATGCCACGGACGGAAGAGCCGGAGTGAGTGAGGACGGAAAACTCGTTTATGCCGAGGCTGAGGGAAAGGTGATACTTTTCTGACAGACCTGAGGGGAGAACGATATGGAAGAAATGGAAAACAACACCGAACTGAATATCGATGGCATGCAGCAGGCACTTATCCTCGGCCATGACGACGAGGGTTCTTCACCCCTGCTTTCTTCACGTATAGACGAGGAGCTTGAGGAACTGAAGAACCTGATAAAGGAAAAGAAGTACACCGTCATCAGGAAAAGGCTTGAGGACCTGAACGAGGCGGATGTGGCGGAGCTTTTGGAGGATCTTCCCGAGAGCGACCAGCTGAAGATATTCCGCATCCTGCCCAAAGACATGGCGGCGGATGTTTTTGCCTACCTCCCCATTGAAGTTGAGCAGGCCATCATAACCTCCCTTTCCGTAAAAGAGGCGGCAAACATCGTAAACAATCTGATGGCCGACGATGCCGCGGACCTGATGGAAGAGATGCCGGCAAACATTGTAAGGCGGCTTCTGGCAAACGCCAGCGCCGAGACCAGAAGGGATATAAATCATCTGTTGAGATACCCCGAGGATTCCGCCGGTTCCATAATGACGGTGGAGTTTGTGGACCTGAAGGAGACCCTCACCGTTGAGCAGGCCATAGAGCGCATACGCCGCATCGGTATCGATAAAGAGACCATTAACATCTGCTATGTGCTGGATGCCCAGAGACATCTGGTGGGCACCGCAGCCCTGAGATACCTGCTGATAAACGACCCCGACAAGATCATCGGGGATATCATGAACGATAACGTCATCGCACTTACCACCCTGATGGACCAGGAGGAGGTTGCGATGATGTTCCAGAAATACGACTTCACCTCCATGCCCGTCGTGGACAACGAAAACCGTCTGGTAGGCATCATCACCGTGGATGACGTTGTGGACATCATGCGGGAAGAGGCCACCGAGGATATGGAGAAGATGGCCGCCATCATCCCCTCGGACAAGCCCTATCTTCGCATCGGAGTTTTTGAGACCTGGGCAAAGAGGATTCCCTGGCTTCTGCTGCTGATGGTATCCGCCACCTTCACCGGTGGCATCATCACCCATTACGAAACGGCGCTGGGAGCATACGTGGTGCTGACCCGCTTCATCCCCATGCTCATGGACACCGGCGGAAATGCCGGCGGACAGGTTTCGGTTACGGTGATCCGCGGACTCTCCCTTAACGAGATCGAGTTTTCGGACTTTTTCAAGGTTATATGGAAAGAGATCAGGGTTGCCTTTCTCTGCGGTTTTACCCTGGCTATCTGCAACTTTGTCAAGCTTCTTGTCTGGGACAAGGTGGCACTGTCCATCGCCCTCGTGGTCTGCCTGACCCTTGTTGCGGCGGTTGTTTTTGCTAAGCTTGTGGGAGGCATCCTCCCCATGGTGGCACAGAAGATCGGATTTGACCCTGCGGTCATGGCCTCGCCCTTCATAACCACCATTGTGGATGCGCTTTCCCTCATGATATATTTCAGGATCGCAACGACAATACTTCACATATGAAAATGAAAACGGAAAACAAAAGCACACTCTGGCCCTGGGCGCTTTCCTTTCTGACGGGAGCGCTGATCGGGGCCGTTACATTTTTATCCCTCTTCGGCACAAGAGTGCTGGATGTCACCTATGAGGACTGGCTGCTGACGGAGTGGTACGACCTCTCTCAGCATTATGTGGGATGGAAGCTGTTCAGGGCCTCGGGCTGGCATTTTCCCATAGGCCTCTGCGACAACAGCTTTTATCCTTATTACGCATCGGTTATCTACACTGACTCCATCCCGCTTCTCAGTGTCATCTTTAAGCTCCTTTCGCCTCTGCTGCCGGAGACCTTCCAGTTCTTCGGACTGTACGGACTCCTTTGCTTCGTGCTCCAGGGAGGCCTTGCAAAGCTGATCCTGAGGCGCATATTCAACAGGGAGTGGCAGTGCAATCTGGGATGCATACCCTTTGTGCTCTGCGCGCCCCTCATCCAGCGGATGTTCTATCACACGGCTCTGGCTTCTCATTTCCTGATACTGCTGGCCATGATCCTTTTCATGTACAGGAGCGAAATCAAGTCGCTGAAAAAACGTATAACACTCTGGTGCATTCTCGGAATGCTGTGCATATCCATACATTTCACGATCTACGCCATCGTATCCGTTATGTTTGCGGGGTACGTGCTGTGGGAAATGCTGGAGGCTGGGAAGGGAGCCAAAAGTAAGGCGGCTGTCTTCGGAGGTTTCATGGTTCCCTATCTGGCCGCGTCCATCGCACTGTTCTGGCTGCTGGGGGGCTTTTACGGAAATGTGTCCGGAGAATCCTTTGGACTGGGGGATTACAGCGCAAATTTAAATTCCCTCTTTAATCCTCTGGACTATTCGTGTATCATAAAGGAGTTGCCCTGTGGGGACAACCAGTATGAAGGCCTTGCATATATAGGCATTGCGGCGATATTGATGCTGCTGCCTGCTCTGGCCAACATCATACGCAGACGCCGTTTTTTATGGGCACTGTATAAAAAACCCATCATAAGCATCGCGCTGACCACGCTTCTGCTGTGGGTCATCGCTCTTTCCCCCAAGATAATGGCGGGAGAGGCGCTGCTGGCAGACGTGCAGTGGCCCCGTTTCGTCACGGACGCCTGGAGTATATTCCGGTCCTCAGGCAGATTTTTGTGGCCGGTGATGTATCTCACCATCATTTTGGCACTGCATTTTTCGAAAAAGGAAACGGGAAGCTTTTTCGCACCCCTCCTGATCCTTGCCTGCGTGCTTCAGATCTACGAGTACGGTGACAAGACGGAGGAGCTGAGCGGCAGGTACTCGGAAGAAAAGCATGCTTCTTTTTCCGCGGAAAGGCTTGAAAACTGTGACCTGACGGGAATTAAGCATGTGCAGTTCATGCACCCTTACTACTTCGGGGAGTACTACGGGGACGAGATAAGGGATCAGATGATAGGCTATACCATGTTTGCCCTGGATCACGGCATGACGGTGAGCAACTTCCATTTTTCCAGGGACGACATGGAGGCTCTGGAGGACAGGATAGATTACTGCGACAGTCTTCTGAGGAACGGCATGCCCGAGAGGGACACCATCTATGTGATGAAGCTTGATGAGTTTTTGGAGGAGGGACTTTTCGACGAATACGAGGGGGTTGAATTTATATATACGGATACGGAAGTTGTTGCGATCCCCGAGCATCACGGAGAAATAAAGTAGAGGAAGCGAGATTAAGAAGAGAAAATGAAAACGAAGAGAGAAGACATCAGAAACATAGCCATAATAGCCCATGTAGACCATGGTAAGACCACCCTTGTGGACGAGCTTTTAAAGCAGAGCGGCGTCTTCAGGGAGAATCAGGAAGTGGCCGAGCGTGTCATGGATTCAAATGACATAGAGAGGGAGAGAGGTATAACCATCCTTTCCAAAAACACGGCCGTCACCTACAAGGGCACAAAGATAAACATCATAGATACACCCGGACATGCGGACTTCGGCGGAGAAGTGGAGCGCGTACTGAAGATGGTAAACGGCGTTATCCTTGTGGTTGACGCTTTTGAGGGTGCCATGCCCCAGACAAAATTCGTCCTTATGAAGGCACTGGAACTGAAGCTTCCGGTTATAGTCTGCATCAATAAGATAGACCGTCCCGAGGCCAGGTGCGATGAGGTTGTCGACGAGGTGCTGGAACTTCTGATGGACCTTGACGCCACGGATGAGCAGTTGGACTGCCCCTTCGTTTACGCATCCGCCAAGGAGGGACTTTCATCCATGGATCCGGAGCAGCCCGGCAAGGATATGACTGCCCTCTTCGACACCATTATAGATTACATACCCGCCCCCGAAGGGGACGAGGAGGCACCTCTTCAGGTGCTGATCTCCACCATAGATTACAACGAGTACATCGGCCGCATAGGCGTCGGCAAGGTGGACAACGGAATAATCCGTGTGAATCAGGAAGCGGTGCTTGTAAACCACCACGATCCCGACAAAAACCAGAAGGTAAAGATATCAAAGCTCTACGAGTTTGACGGACTCGAGAGAGTGGAGGTCAAGGAGGCCCGTCCCGGCTCCATAGTGGCAATTTCCGGTATAGCCGACATCCATATCGGCGACACGGTGTGCTCCGTGGACAATCCCGTGGCAATACCTTTCCAGAAGATATCCGAGCCCACCATATCCATGAACTTCATCGTCAACGATTCTCCCCTTGCGGGGCTTGAAGGAAAATATGTGACCTCAAGACATATAAGGGACAGGCTTATGCGCGAGCTCAACACAGACGTGTCATTAAGGGTCGAGGAGACGGAGAGCACGGACTCCTACAAGGTATCCGGAAGAGGCGAGCTCCATCTCTCGGTACTCATAGAGAACATGCGCCGCGAGGGCTACGAGTTTGCGGTGTCAAAGGCTGAGGTGCTCTATCACGAGGACGAAAAGGGACACAAGCTTGAACCCATGGAAAAGGCCTACGTGGACGTTCCGGACGAGTTCACCGGCAGCGTCATCGAAAAGCTTTCCCAGAGAAAGGGAGAACTGCTGAGTATGAACGGCATCTCCGGCGGATACACAAGGCTGGAGTTTTCCATTCCCTCAAGAGGTCTCATCGGTTACAGGGGTGAGTTTTTGACGGACACAAAGGGAAACGGCATTCTCAATACCATCTTTGACGGCTACGGTCCCTACAAGGGTGATATTCAATACAGAAAACAGGGCTCCCTCATCGCCTTCGAGGCGGGAGAGGCTATAACCTACGGGCTTTTCAACGCCCAGGATCGCGGTACCCTTTTCATCGGACCCGGAGAAAAGGTGTACTCGGGCATGGTCATCGGACAGAACGGAAAGGCCGAAGACATAGAGCTCAACGTATGCAAGAAAAAACAGCTTACCAATACCCGTTCCTCCTCGGCGGACGAGGCCCTGAGGCTTGTGCCTCCCAAGGTTCTCTCCCTGGAGCAGGCTCTTGAGTTTATAGACACCGACGAGCTGCTGGAAGTGACGCCGGAAAACCTGAGGATCAGGAAGAAGATACTGGATCCCATCGCCAGGAAGAGAGCGTCCTTCAAATAGCCCAAACATTGCAAAAAAAAGCGGTTTGTGCTATTGTTTAGGTTGAGTATCCGGGCGCTTTGCCGGATGCCAGTGAGGTAGTTTATGGAACAAAAAGGTCTTATTCACATTTTCACCGGAAAGGGAAAGGGCAAGACCAGCGCGGCCATCGGAAATTCCATCCGGGCAGCGGGTCAGGGCCGGTCCGTTACGGTGATCCAGTTTCTCAAGGGTAAAGACACGGGCGAGTACGAGCTGCTCCGAAAGCTTGAGCCCGATATCAAGCTTTTTTCCTTCGAGAAAAAGTCCGAGAGCTTCAAGGAGCTTGACGACGTAAAGCGCGGCGAAGAACTGCAGAACATCATGAACGGTATAAACTATGCCAGAAAGGTACTGACCACCGGAGAGTGCGATCTGCTGGTGCTTGACGAAGCCCTGGGGCTTGTGGACACCGGTATCATCAGTGCCGAAGATCTGGTGGACCTGATAAAGGTCAAGCCCGAGGAAACGGAAATGATCCTCACGGGCATAAACGCCGGTCCCCAGGTTCTTTCACTGGCGGATGATGTCACATTGTTTTACACCACCGTAGCCGGAGGCGATGAGCCGGGACCGGACATGCGGGTTATAACGAAAGGAGAATAAAATGGCTGTATTCAAAGGCGCTGCTGTTGCCATCACCACACCCTTCAAAGTTGACGGGTCGGTGGATTTCGAAACCTTCGGTGAGCACATAGAGTCCCAGATAAAGGGCGGCACCGATGCCATCGTGGTATGCGGTACCACAGGCGAGGCTTCCACCCTCACTCATGAGGAGCATCTGGACTGTATAAAGTATTGCGTGGAAAAGGTTGCGGGCAGGATCCCCGTGATCGCCGGTACAGGTTCAAACTGCACCGAGACAGCCGTTTATCTTTCTACCGAGGCCGAGAAGTACGGTGCCGATGCGCTGCTTCTTGTCACTCCCTACTACAACAAGGCAACTCAGAACGGACTTAAGGAGCACTTTACCATAGTTGCCGAGTCCGTAAAGATCCCCATTATTCTTTACAACATTCCCGGAAGGACCGGCGTCACCATCCAGCCCGCCACCGTTGTGGATCTTTGCAAAAAGGTTCCAAACATCGTGGGAGTAAAGGATGCCACCGGAAACCTTGGCATGATAATGGAACTTGCTGCCATGGCCGGTGACGATGTGGATATCTACTCAGGCAATGACGACCAGGTACTTCCCCTCCTTGCGGTAGGCGGAAAGGGCGTCATCTCCGTGCTTTCAAACATCGCTCCCAGGCAGGTCCACGATATGTGCGCCAAGTTCTTTGAAGGGGATATCGAGGGCAGCAGAAGGCTTCAGTTCGAGGCTCTCGACATTATATCCGCACTTTTCTGCGAGGTTAATCCCATTCCCGTAAAGCACGCCGAAAAAGTTATGAAGATCAACAACGGCGTACTCCGCAGACCTCTCACCGATATGGAGAGCGCAAATGCGGCAAGGCTTGAAAAGGCCATGAAGGATTACGGACTCATTTAGTTTTTCAAACATCGGAGGATGAAATGGTTAAGGTCATAATGCACGGCTGCAACGGTCAGATGGGCAGGAACATCACCAGGCTGATTGAAAAGGATCCCGAGATAGAGATCGTTGCCGGAGTGGATATGTATACCGGGATCGATAACAAATATCCCGTGTTCACAAAGATCGGCGAATGCGACGTACCCGCGGATGTCATAATCGATTTCTGCAACCCTTCGGCGATAGACGGACTTTTGGACTATTCCGTCGGCAAGGGCATTCCCGTTGTGCTCTGCACCACAGGTCTTTCGCCCGAACAGCTTGAGCGTGTTAAAAAGGAATCCGAAAAGGTGGCCATCCTGAAGTCCGCAAACATGTCTCTGGGCATCAATCTTCTGATGAAGCTCCTTAAGGAAGCATCGGTAAAGCTTGCGGCAGCGGGCTTTGATATAGAGATAGTGGAAAAACACCACAACCTGAAGCTTGACGCCCCCTCGGGCACGGCTCTGGCTCTGGCGGATTCCATAAACGAAGAGTTTGACAACAGCTACGAGTATGTTTACGACAGAACCACCCGCTCTGAAAAGAGGCGGGCAAAGGAGATAGGTATCTCCGCGGTTCGCGGCGGCACCATCGTGGGTGATCACGACGTGATCTTTGCGGGAACCGACGAGGTGGTTACTTTCTCCCATGTCGCATATTCCAAGGCTGTGTTCGGAAACGGCGCCATTCAGGCGGCCAAATTCCTCAAGGGCAAAGGCCCCGGATTATACGATATGAAGGATGTTGTACTATGACCTTTGACGAAAGGGAACTTGAATACTTAAGACTTCTCGCCCGTGAGTTTCCCACCATTGCGGCTGCATCAACAGAGATCATCAATCTGCAGTCCATCATGAACCTCCCCAAAGGCACCGAGCATTTCCTCACGGATATACACGGAGAGTATGAGCAGTTCAACCACGTCCTGAAAAACGGCTCCGGTTCCGTGCGCCGCAAGATAGACGAGGAATTCGGCAACACCATGTCCCGCAAGGACAAGAAAAGCCTTGCAACCCTGATATATTATCCCAAGGAAAAGCTTGAGATAATCCAGCAGGAAGAGGACAATATCGAGGACTGGTACAAGATCACCCTTCACCGTCTGGTCCAGATGACGAAAAGAGTTGCGTCAAAGTACACCCGTTCAAAGGTGAGGCGTGCACTCCCCAGGGACTTCGCCTATGTCATCGAGGAGCTCATTACCGAAAAGGAAGAGGTCCAGGACAAAGAAGAGTACTACAATTCCATCATCAACACCATTATCGAGATCGGAAGGGCACAGGAGCTCATCATTGCACTTTCCAATCTGGTACAGAGACTGGTTATAGATCATCTCCACATTGTTGGCGATATTTTTGACAGGGGACCGGGTCCCCACATAATAATGGACACTCTCATGAATTACCATTCCCTTGATATCCAGTGGGGCAACCACGATATCATATGGATGGGAGCGGCGGCGGGCCACTGGGCATCCATCGCCACGGTGGTGAGGATGTCGACACGATACGGCACCATGGACGCCCTCGAGGAGGGTTACGGAATCAATATGATCCCCCTGGTGTCTTTTGCGATGAACGTGTACGGCGAGAATGACTGCAGCGCCTTTACCGTGAATATCAGCAGGGACCGCGAGCCCGTGGAATATGAGATGAACACCCGCATGCACAAGGCGATGTTCATCATCCAGCAGAAGCTTGAGGGTCAGATGATAAAGAAGCATCCGGAATTCGAAATGGATTCCAGACTGCTTTTGGACAAGATAGATTTCGATAAAAAAACGGTGACCATAAACGGCACCGAATATCCCATAAAGGACTGCGATTTTCCTACGGTTGACAGGAATGATCCCTATAAGCTCACCGAGGATGAGTTCCTGCTGATGAAGAGGCTCGATCATGCATTCAGACACAGCGAGAAGCTTCAGCGCCACGTGAGGTTCCTTCACGTGAAGGGCAGCCTCTACAAGGTTTTCAATTCCAACCTCCTGTATCACGGCTGCGTGCCCATGAACGAAGACGGAAGTTTTCGAAGCATGGTGGTTGACGGTAACAGCTACAGCGGAAGAGCTCTATATGACATTCTCGAGAGCTTTGCCAGAAAGGGCTATTACTCAAAGGATCCCGCTGAGCGCATGAAGGGTCAGGACTACACCTGGTACCTTTGGACAGGCCCCAATTCCCCGGTCTTCGGAAAAGACAAGATGGCCACCTTTGAGCGTTATCTTGTGGAGGACGCCTCCACCCACAAGGAAGTCAAGAATCCCTATTATTCCCTGAGGGACAACCGGGCAGTCATAGACAGTATACTCGAGGAGTTCGGCCTTGGAGAAGAGGGTTCCCACATAATAAACGGACATGTTCCCGTGGAGCTCAAAAAGGGCGAAAGCCCCATAATGTGCGACGGCAGGCTCCTGATAATAGACGGTGGTTTTTCAAAGGCCTACCAGTCAAAGACCGGGATCGCAGGTTATACCCTGGTATCAAATTCACACGGGCTGCGCATAGTTGCCCATGAGCCCTTTGAGTCCACCCACATGGCCATAATCAACGAGACAGACATAGTAAGCGACGAAGTGATAGTGGAGACCAATCTCAAGAGGACCAAGGTGGCCGACACCGACACGGGTAAAGAGCTTAAAAAACAGATATCACAGCTTCAGAAGCTCCTTAAGGCGTATGAGGAAGGTATCATAGTAGAGAAATAGATGGAATTCAGGCCCTGTATAGATATTCATAACGGAAAGGTAAAGCAGATCGTAGGTTCCTCTCTCAGGGACGAGGACGACCGGGCAAAGGAGAACTTCGTATCGGAGAAGGACGGCGCTTACTACGCCAAGATGTACCGTGAAAAGGGACTGTCCGGAGGGCATGTGATACTTTTGAATCCCGTCACTTCCCCCTACTATGAAGCCACCGTATCACAGGCCAGGTCGGCGCTTTCGGCCTATCCGGGCGGACTGCAGCTGGGGGGTGGCGTAAATCCCGAAAATGCCGCATCCTTTCTGGAGGCAGGGGCATCCCATGTGATAGTGACCTCCTATGTTTTTTCCGGAGGCCGTATCAATTTCGAAAACCTTGAAAAGATGGTATCCGCGGTGGGAAGAGAACACCTGGTGCTGGATCTGAGCTGCCGGAAAAAGGATGACAGATATCTTGTTGTAACAGACAGATGGCAGAAATTCACCGACGAAGAGGTGACTGTCGATCTGATGAAAAGGCTGGGAGAGTTTTGCGACGAATTCCTGATCCATGCAGTGGACGTGGAGGGCAAAGCCTCCGGGATAGAAACAGCCCTGGTATCCCTTCTGTCGGGTTATGCCGATAGGCCTCTGACCTATGCCGGCGGGATACATGATATAGCTTCACTTACGGAACTGAAACGAGCAGGCGGCGGCAGGATCAACGCAACTATAGGAAGTGCGCTTGATATATTCGGAGGAAGCCTGTCCCTTGAGGAAGTGCTCGCCTGTCTGTCCGAAAGGTAGGTTTGTATGCATTCAATAATGGTCGTAGACGACAGCATGACAGAGCTTGCGATGGTTAAGAAAGCGCTGGAGCTCAATTACAGAGTGATCCAGCAGGCCAGCGCGAAATCCGCACTGGATTACCTTGACGGCGCAAAGGTTCTTCCGTCCATACTGCTCCTTGATCTGGAAATGCCCGAACTGAACGGATTCGAGGTGTTTTCCATGATAAGGGCAAACGAACGGACCAAGGACATTCCGGTGATCTTTGTCACCGCCAATCAGGATGTGGCCACGGAGCTTGAGGCATATTCCCTTGGAGCGGTTGATTTCATCAGGAAGCCTTATGTGGCGGAGATACTTCAGAAAAAGGTTGACCTACACATAGGCATACTCACGGACAAGAAAAAACTTCAGGGAAGGAACTTATCCCTCCAGGAGTTCAATGAGCAGCTTCAGGATTACAACGACCAGCTGCAGGAAGACGTGACTGCCACCAAGGAGCACGTACACAGGCTCGAATACTTTGTCATCGGTATCGTGACGGACCTTATTGCAAAGAAGGACGGATACACGGGCATCCATACAAAGAGGGTTAGCAAGTATCTTGAGATACTCCTTCGCCAGATGAAGGAGATGAAGATGATAAGGATAGCTCCGGAGGAACTGGAGATGATACTTATGGCCTCCCAGCTCCACGACATGGGAAAGATCGGTATCCCGGATTCCATCCTTACAAAGACCGGAAAATATTCGGACGAGGAATTCTCACTCATGAGGCAGCACACCGTGTTTGCGGCAGATTCCATTCAGAAGTTTGCCTATCTGCTGCCGAACAGCAACTTCCTCTCCTACGCATATCAGATGGCCAGATCACATCACGAGCAGTGGTGCGGAAACGGGTATCCCGACAGGCTCAGCGGCCCCGCAATACCACAGCTGGCGAGGATCCTTGCCGTGGGCGACGTTTACGACGCTCTGGTTTCGGAGAGAAGCTACAAAAAACCTTTTAATCACGAGCAGGCATGCCAGATCATAAACCAGGGTTCGGGTATACAGTTCGACCCCCAGGTGGTTCAGGTGTTCAACCGCTGCCAGGCTGAATTCCTTGCCGCCTCCCAGATGGAAGTGTTCTGAGTTTTCGGAAAAGAAAAAGAGCATCGCGCCTGCGATGCTCTTTTGTGATGTTGGGATCAAAGCTTAACAACATTAACAGCCTGCGGTCCTTTTTCACCATCGACGATATCGAACTCAACCTGTGCTCCCTCATCAAGAGACTTGAAGCCTTCCATCTTGAGACCGGAGTAATGTACGAATACATCCTTTCCGCTTTCGTCGTTGATGAAGCCATAGCCTTTCTGATTGTTGAACCACTTAACTGTGCCCTTACTCATTACGTTACCTCCAAAAAGTATGTGAAACTAGTGTCAACCCAAACTTTAGAATAGCACATGGATGATAAAAAGTAAAGAATAAGATGAATCACTATATTTTTACGGTGAATGGTGGTATAATCACAGTAGTGTGTTAAAACGATAGTGGAGTAGAATTTTGTCAGAGAATAAAAACGAAAAGCTTAAGTATACCGTGCTGCTTGTACCGAACAACAATCACAGGGTAAAGCAGTTTCAGGTATCCTTTGATTTTATAATTTTTTCTTCCGCCGTCCTGGCAGTTTTGCTGATATCCCTGGCAATCTTTATCGCAAGGAGTGCATCCTTCGTACAGGACTACGAGGACAAGCTGCTTGAAAAGGACGAGCTGATAACCGAATACGAAAAAGAAGAGATAGTGCTTCAGGCGAGGATCGAAGAGCTTGAGGATACGCTTCATGACGCCAAGGTCACAATTGACGCAACCAAGAATCTTAAGGAACAGGTTGAAAAGGAACAGACCGAGGCGTCCATACCTACATCCATGCCCGTGGGAAAGATAGCATCCATCCCCGAGTATCAGGCTGATGAGAACAAGCAGTACATCCAGTTCATAGTGGACAGGGGCACAAAGATCCTGGCCACCGCCGATGGCACCGTAAGGCTCATCGCCGACGATGACGTATACGGATACAGGCTCAAGCTGGATTTCGGAAACGGTTACGAAAGCGAGTACCTTCTGAAGGACAAACCCCAGGTCAACGAAGGCGACAGGGTGTCCAGAGGAAACACTCTCTTCACGGTCACCACCGACGTGACCACACTGAGCTACAGAGTTTATTTTAACGGGGAAGTCATCAATCCCATGGATGTGATAAAAATTGACGGTTAGGAGGGGGATATGGAAAGACCGGTTGCATGGAAATCATACAAGAAAAAGCAGTTAAAGGAGCTTGAGGAGCTGAACGCTTCCTACAGGGAGTTCCTCGACAAAGGCAAGACTGAGAGGGAGTGTGTCCGCGAGGCCGTTAAGATGGCAAAGGCTGTGGGCTACAAGGACCTGGCCCGTCTCATCCGCGAGAAAAAGCCTCTTAAGGCCGGCGACAGGGTTTATGCCGTTCACATGGACAAGACCATTGCCCTTTTCAATATTGGCAGCCGTCCTCTTGAGGAAGGAATAAACATTCTGGGAGCCCATGTAGACTCCCCCAGACTTGATATAAAGCAGAATCCTCTTTACGAAAGCGATGGATTCGCATATCTTGATACCCACTACTACGGAGGCATCAAGAAATACCAGTGGGTCACGATTCCACTGGCAATTCACGGTGTGGTGGTAAAGACCGATGGCACCATGGTCGATATAGTTATCGGTGAGAGCGAAGCCGACCCGGTATTCTGTGTGACGGATCTTCTCATCCATCTCGCATCCGAGCAGATGGAAAAGAAGCTGTCCAAGGGCGTTGAGGGGGAAAAGCTGGATATCCTCTTTGCTTCAAAGCCTCTTAAGGACACCGAAAAGGACGCGGTCAAGGCAGCGGTCCTTAAGCTCATATCCGACAAGTACGGTATCGAAGAAGAGGATTTCTTCTCCGCCGAGCTTGAGGTGGTTCCCGCCGGAAAGGCAAGGGAGTCCGGAGTTGACAGCTCCATGATCATGGCCTACGGTCAGGATGACAGGGTATGTGCCTACACTTCATTAAAGGCCATGCTTGAGGTTACCGACGTAAAGAAGACATCCTGCACCCTTCTTGTAGACAAAGAAGAGATCGGATCCGTTGGTGCCACCGGCATGAAGTCCAGGTTCTTTGAGAACACCCTTGCGGAGATCATCCGTCTGGTAAACGGAAGCTTTGATGAGCTTACCCTCCGCAGATGTCTTTCTTCATCCAGAATGCTTTCATCCGACGTGAGCGCGGCCTTCGATCCCGCTTACTCAAGCGTATTCGATAAAAACAATTCGGCATTTTTCGGCAGGGGTATCGTGTTCAACAAATTTACCGGATCCCGTGGAAAGTCAGGCTCCAATGATGCCAACGCAGAGTATCTTGCGGCTGTAAGAGCGCTGCTTGAGCGTGACAAGGTTGCATATCAGACTGCCGAACTCGGAAAGGTTGACGCAGGCGGGGGTGGTACTATTGCCTACA
>JAFYEL010000036.1 GCA_017544285.1 Lachnospiraceae bacterium
CGCAGGGTCACCCCCACCACCTCATGGCCTTCTTTTTTTAACAGATATGCCGCAACGGCGCTGTCAACGCCGCCGGACATTCCCACCAAAACCTTTGCCAAAATTCAAAGTTCCTTATCAATCAAGTACACTGTAGAAGGAGTCGATATTCTCCTCGGGAAGCTTCACCGGATCCCATCCGTAATCCTTGTATTCCTTTATGGAAAGATCGTTTGCAAACACATAGTTGGCTATTATCTGCGCCCTGGTCTTTTCAAAAGCGTCCTTATCCTCTCCGGACTTTACGAAATCATCGTAGTATTTTCCGAAGATCTTTTTGGCACTGGGATCGTAATTGCTTCCGTCTTCCACCACTTCCATGGACTTAACCACATAGTCTGCGTCGCTGCCGTCTATATGGATGACTCCGGGATAGGAACCGCCGGAAGTGTTCTCAAGGGTCTCGCCGTTAAGATTATAGTTGAAGATCCAGAAATTTCCGTAGAGCTTTATGTCCGACTTGTCGGATTCATCCTCTGCGATGATGATGGGGCAGGGGATGGTCACGTCAGAAGCTTCATAATTGGATCCGAACTCGTCGATGAGATATTTGTACACTACGGAGTAAAACAGCTCGGGGCCGGGATACTCATAGGCGGGAAGTGCACCGGTACTGCCGGAAACTCCGCCCACCGTATCAAAGTTTATAACCTCGACGCTGTCCAAATCTTGGTAGAAGCTGTCAAGATGGCCCTCGGCTGTCTCGGAATCATAATCCTCAAACTTTGTGCTGTCGGTTCTGTAATAATACTCGGCGTTTCCCTCCGAGTCATAGATCACGTAAGCTTCCTCTACGGCAACCAGCTCTCCGTTTTTGACAGCGTATTTCTTCATAAAATGATTGCCGCCCACATAAAGGAGTCCGTCCTTTATTGAAAGGGGATAAGCGGTGCCGCCGGCTTCAACGGCTCCAAGGTAAGCGGGAGCATCCTCGCCGTCCTTGTACATAAAGATCTCGGCGTCAATGGCTCCGTAAACGTTATCTTCCCACTGATAGGTATAGCTTGTCACCATGAGCACGTTGGTGTCACCTATGTCTGTGTTCACATAGCCCTTGCCGTCCTCAAGCTTGTCTACGATATTGGTGAAGGTAGCGCAGCCCTCGGTATCGGTGGTCATCTTGTGCTCGGTTTCCTCATAGAGCTCCTGAGGGATCTCCCTGGCGCCGACTGCCTCTTCCTTTTTGGGCTCCTCAGCCTTTTCCTCGGGTTTCTCCTCACTCTTAGCCTCGGGAGCCGGTGTTTCCTGTTTCTCCTCGGTGGCAGGTGCGGGGGCCTGAGCCTTATTACATCCGGCTGTCAGCATGGATACTGCCAGTGCCATGACTGCCATTTTTTTCAAAATATCTGATCTCATGTTCTGTCTCCTTATTTGTCTTGTCTTTTGTTAACATGAATGGATTCCATATTCTAACACAATACCTGCTTTTTATTCAAGTTTTGCGGAATGCTTTTATGATATAATCAATTTTATGAAGAAAAGGGGGGAAGATCATGAAGCTTCTGCACACATCTGACTGGCACCTCGGCATGACCTTTCGGGGAGGTATCTCCTACGCCAAAGACCAGAAATACGCAATAGAAAACATATGCCGGATAGCCGTGACCGAAAAGGTTGACGGTATACTTCTGGCGGGAGATATCTTTGACAAGAGCATCGCATCCCAGGAGGCACTGAAGCTCTACGATGAGGTGATGACCCATATCTGCATCGACCTGGGTATCCCGGTTTATATGATAGCGGGAAATCACGACGGAGCCGAGCGTCTTTCCCAGTGCAGCGAGCTTTTGAAAAAAAGCGGACTCTACATTGCGGGAGCTCTGACAAAACAGGTCGAGGTAATAAACCTGGGGGATACGGACATCTATCTTCTGCCCTGGATCTCAACGGACAAGGTAAAAACTGTCTTTCCGGAAAAAGCCGAAGAGATAAATTCCATGGAGGACGCCTACAGGGTTGTTTTGGATGAGTACAGGAGTCATTTCATAAAAGGGCATAAAAACATACTGGTGGCTCACGCCTTTATCGTAAATGCCGAGACTTCCGTCAGCGACAGAGCTGCGGAGATCGGCCGTGCCACCATGGTGGGATCTTCGGTTTTCGAAGGCTTTGATTATGTTGCGCTGGGGCATCTTCACGGACCTCAGGATATAAACAAAAACATAAGGTACAGCGGATCCCTCATGGCATACGCCTTCGGAAAGGAAGAAACCCAGGAAAAAAGCGTGACCCTGATAGACACGGATTCGATGGAGCACAGGATAGTCCCCGTGCCGCAGCTTAAAAGGCGCACCACTCTTACCGGAACCTTTGACGAACTCATGGAAGCCGAGACGGAACCGGAGATCATCGAGGGATATGTACGGCTTAACGTGACCGACAGGTACGTGGGAATGGAAGCCATCGGGGCACTGCGTGAAAAATACCGGAACCTTATGGAGGTAACGGGCAGGAGCTTCGAGAAAGAAGACCAGCAGGTAACCATGACCATTGAGGAATTTGAAGAAAAAAGGACCGATCCCGAGTCCATATTCATGGGCTATTGCAGGGACATTGTGGGTGAGGAGCCCTCGGAACATTTGAGAGGACTGTTTATGTCGGCCCTTTCGGTATACGAAAAGGAGGTGGGGGGTCAATGAGACCGATAAAGGTTGAATTTCAGGCATTCGGACCCTACTCGGGCCATGAGAAGGTGGACTTTGAAGCCCTGTCCTCAAAGGGCCTCTTTCTGATATGCGGAAAAACAGGCATAGGCAAGACCATGATCCTGGACGCCATGACCTTTGCGCTCTACGGCAAGAGCAGCGGCCACTGCAGGGATGATTTTTACGCCATGCGCTGTACCGGAGCGGAATTTGATATCACCACCTTTGTAAAGTTTGAATTCGAAAACAACGGCAGATACTATCTTTTTGAGCGAAGACTGGAGCGCAAGAGAAAGAACCTGTCTCCCTCCTACAATATAATGGAGCACGACGGGGACGGAGCCTGGAGAACCATGGCCGAAAATCCCAAGGAGAAGTTCCTGAACGAAAAGGCAAAAGAGATCATAGGCCTTGATGAAGAACAGTTCCTTCAGGTAATGGTCCTTCCCCAGGGAAAGTTCGAAAGATTTCTCACCTCCGATTCCGACGAAAAGGAAAAGATCCTCACCAGCATCTTCGGCGAGAGGAAATGGCTGGAGATCGCTGATTCTTTCTTTAAAGAAGCGGATGAGAGAAAAAAGCAGTTAAGCGAGACCAGGGCCAATATCATTAACCGTCTGAAGGATGAAGGCTGCGAAAACCTCCGGGAGCTCGAAGATCTCATCATAAAGAAAAAAGAAGAGACAGCGCAGCTTGAAAGGGAGCTTAAGGAAAAGGATTACGAAGGGATAATCGAAAGACATTCCGGGATCATGAGTCTTTCCGACAGCTTCGACGCCCTTCATAAGGCAGAGAAAAACCTGCGTGAACTGGAGGAGCAAAAGCCGGAGCGCAGCCTTTGGGAGAAAAATCTGGATGAGGCAAACCGTGCCGAGAAGGTCCGGGATCTTTTGGGAAAAGCCGAAGAAGCAAAGGACGCTCTGGACCTGAGGAAAGCTGCCGAAACCCGTGCGGCGGAAAAATCCGAAGAAAAACAAAATGCGGCTGCCAAGGCCCTGAACGCAATAAAGACCCACGAGGAAAAATCCGGGGAGAACGAAGAAAAGAAGGCCCTTGTGAATCAGTACGAGAACAGACGGGAAGATTACAGGGGCATAGACGAAGCTGTTCGGGAGCTTAAGGAAAAAACTGCGGCTGCCTCCAAATGCGAAAAGGAGAGGAAGGCCGCAGAAAAGAAATGCGAAGAAATTGCCGGGCTCATCACCGTACTCAATCAGGAATACGATGAGCTGAAGGCAGAGCATGGCCGGATACTGAGGGAATACATATCGGGGATAACCGGGGAGCTTGCAAAGGAGCTTAAGGAGGGCGAACCCTGCCCTGTTTGCGGCAGCACTGAGCACCCCAAAAAGGCATTATCCTCCGAGAACAGTGTCACAAAGGCCATGGTGGATGAGAGCAAGGCCGCCGAGGATAAAAAATACAAGGACCTCCAAAATAAGCTGGATGAAAAGGCCAAAGCAGACAACGAAGCCCTGGAAAAACAAAGCGCAGCCAAAAAGGCCCTGCTTGAGGAAAAGACTGCGGCCGAAGCTCTGGAAAAGCTGAAGAGCAAACTGATACCCGGTATAGAGTCCCCGGAAAATCTTGAGAAAGAGATAACAAAACTGTCGGCCGAGATACTTTCTTTCGACGAAAAAAGAAAAGAACTTGAGGCAGCCGAAAAGACCGCAAAGGAAGAGCAGGCAGCCGCAAAGGCCGGCCTGGAAAACGCGGAAAAAGAGACAAAGACCGCACAGGCAAAATATGAAGAGACAGAGCGCAATGCGGAGGAAGCAGTGAAGGCGGCAGGTTTCGGATCTTCCCGGGAAGCCCTTGATCTCATGCTGCCCGAAGAAGAGAGGGATGAGCTTAGAAACAGGATCGCCGGTTACGATGCCGACCTGAAAAGCGCGGGAAAGGTACTGGAGGAAAAAAGGACCGAGCTGTCAGGCAAAGAAGAACCCGACAGAGAAAAGTATACCGAGCTTTTCAAAGAAGCCCAAAGAGCAAGGGACGAACTGCGCCAAAGGATAGCTGTCCTTTCCGATGAGACCGGTAAGCTTGAGAAAAAAGCGGTTGAAATAAGAACCGACAGTGATGGTATCGACGAAAAACTCCGGGAGGCGGAGGAGGACCTCGCCTTCGCCAAAAGACTTCGCGGCGATACCGGAGTGGGACTTCAGAGATATGTGCTCGGCATCATGTTTTCCTCTGTGGTGGCCTCTGCAAACAAAATGCTTGAGCTGGTCCACGGGGGCAGATACAGATTGTTCTGTTCAAACGAAAAAGCGCAGGGAAAAAACAAGAGAGGTCTGGAACTTAAGGTCTTTGACAGGAACAGTGATGATCAGGATGGACGTTTTGTAAACACCCTGTCGGGAGGAGAAAAATTCCTGGCTTCACTGGCCCTTTCGATAGGTATGTCCACCATAGCCCAGAGGGGCGGGATCAGGATAGAAGCCCTTTTCATAGACGAGGGCTTCGGATCTTTGGATGAAGACTCCATAAACGATGCAATGAATGTGCTAAGGAGCATACAGGAGGCCAACGGTCTGGTGGGCATAATCTCCCATGTGCAGATCCTCAGGGACCAGATATCCTGTAAGCTGAAAGTGGAGCAGGATGGAAAGGGAAGTCACATAGTCCACACGGTGGGATAAATGCCGGAGCTACATTAAGGGTCCGCGATATTGGACGCACATCATGGTGATGTCATCAAAGGGATCGCAGCCGTCCCTGTAACCGTCAATATTGTCCATCATGCCGGTGACAAGTTTCTTGGGAGGTTTGCCGGCCAAAAAGGCCAGAGAGCCCACCACCCGGTCTATTCCGTACTTTGTACCCATGGGATCTTTTACGTCCGTGAGACCGTCGGTATATACAAAGAGGGAATCGCCCCTGTTCAGCTTAAGCTCTGTCTGTATGTATTCATTATCCCCATCCGTTCCCAGAGGAGGGAAGTGCTCTCCCTTGATAAGCTCAAATCCGGGCGAGCCCACACGGTACAACGCAGGGTATTCGTGACCTGCATCGGCGCAGATCATTTCGCCGGTGGAAAGGGTGATTATTCCGATCCAGGCTGTCACAAAAAGCATCTCCTCATTTCCTATACTGAGCTGTCTGTTTACATTCTTAAGAATGCTTGCCGGATCCTCACCGCCCATGGCGTGGTTCTTTATCAGTGTTTTGGTTATGACCATAAAGAGGGCTGCGGGAACTCCCTTTCCGGACACATCCGCGATAACAAGAGCCAGATGATCATCGTCCGTAAGGAAGAAATCATAGAAGTCGCCGCCCACCTCTCTGGCGGGAGTCATGGTGGCGTAAACATCGAAATCCTTCCGGTCCGGGAAGGCAGGAAAGACTGCGGGAAGCATGTCGCTCTGGATCTTTGCCGCAACGGAAAGCTCTGCGGAAAGACGCTCCTGATTGGCAGTCATATGCCGGATGTTTTCGATGTAGGCCTTGAGTGATTCACTCATGCCGTTGACACTTTTTGCCAGCTCTCCTATCTCATCGTCTGTCCGGACCTCTGCCTTTCGGTCCAGGTCACCCTCACTGATCCCCGCCACATCCTCTTTAAGAGCGATGATGGGATCCGCAATGTCGGAAGCAAAACCGTTGCTGACGAAAGCCACTATCGCAAGCATTACCACAAACACGATAATGAAGGCGATGATAGCTGTCAGTATCTCGTTGTCTATGGTATGCACGGCCAGAAGGTTGTTGTCGGCCGGCGAATGGATACAGAGAGTCCAGCCGGTGCTGGGTATTTTTGCACCGGTATAATAATTGCCGTTACGCTCGAAAACCGCGCCGTCTGAATCCAGAAGCCTCTGGCAGGAATCCTCATCCAGACCCTCTGCTACCGACAGAGGAATGGCGTCACTGTCGGGACGGATGACATTTCCGCGGGAGTCCATCAGGAACACATAGGATCCGTCTCCCTTGTTCAGAGCCACCATCTGCTCATAAAAATCCGAAACCTTTACATCAATACCGAACACTCCCATGAACTCCCCGTTGTCCTTGTATATAGGAGTGGCACAGGTGAGGGTAAGTCCGGCACCAAATTTGTCGTAATAGATGTCGGTGAAAATGGTACGTCTTTGTTTTTTGCACTGTGAATACCAGGTTGAATCCCAGAAATCATAGATCTCCGAGGGGTCTACACTGACGCATTTTCTGTCGTACATGGACAGAAGGCCGTTTTCATCGCCCCAGTATACCACGGAGATAATACCCCCTGCATTCTCCATATATGTCCTGAATTCGGTGTCAAACCCATATCCGTATTGCAGCTCGTCTATGTAGTCATTGAGGTCTATCCTGGGATCACGGCGGATGGTGGTAAACATATACTCATCCGGATCATCGGGCCGTGAGGAAAGCATTTTCCCGGGGATATACTCGTCCGGATGAGAATAGGCGTCTCCCATGCAGAGGGCAAAAAACTCAGTTGCTTCACGGTAACTGCGGAGCTTTTCCTCGGTCAGTTCGGCCTTGTCCTGCACAAGATCCGTGAGATTGCTCCGGGTCTCGTTTATCAGCGAAGTCTCGCTCTGAGTCCGGATCATCATCATGATCCACACGCTCAGGAGGCTGGTTATGAGCAGGGCTGAAGCGGATATTATGAGCACCATTGCTCTTAGCTTGGTTTTTATGGATCTTTTCATTCCCCGGCCCCTCCTTCTTCGGCCTCGGGAGAGGTCAGCCTTTCAAAGATTGACAGAATGACTGATGAAATGATGAAGAAAAACGCCATCTGTATCAGGAACCTGAAAACAAAGGTCCTGAAGTAAGGCCTGATGGCGACAAGGATATTTCCGTTCTCGTCCATGGTGACGGACTCGATGGATTTAATCTCGTCAGGATATCTGGAAAAATATGAATCCAGAGGCTGTTTTATGGAGGAATCCGCAACTCCCATATCCCTGATCATGTTGATATCATGGAGGACACATTCCTCAATGCTGGTTTTTGTGACCTCAGTATTTTCCGAGTATTCCTTATAAACGCCGGTAAAAGCAACTGCCGAAATAATGGCGATCCAGAAGAAAAGCACCGTCATCATAAGGTGGGTAATGTGACTACGCTTGGGGAAGAAGGCCCACAGCAGACCGGTCACAAGGGCAAAGATAATATACCCTATGATGGACAACACAAGGAAACGGATCATGTGCTCGCTCTCCTTCAGCAGAATGTGTCTGCTGTCACAGCGCGAGATCAGCTTGGCTCCGGTATTTTCGTCAAGAGGCATGATGGAGTAGAACCTCTCGCCGTCTATATAAAAATTATCTACAAGCTTAAGCACCTCGGCCGGAAGCTCACGCCCGTCGGTGGCAAAAAGCACATCTCCGCTGCCGGTGGCAACATAGAGGCCATCAATATTCTGGTTTTTTTGGATCTGCTCGAGAAGTAGATTGTTCATTTTATAGAAGGTCTGCAGATCCTTTCCGAAATGAAGGGAAAACCGGATATTTTCTATGAAATCCGTGAGCTGAACATGGACATAATCATAATGGTTGCCGCGGATGTTGTTCCTGTACATGTTGACACCCAGAACATAAGACACCGCGGTTATCATGAAGCTGAGGGCAAGGATGACCAGGAAGGTACCGCTTTTACGATTTGCTTTTTCCATCATCTGTCCTCCTTTTCAGGGTAGATCCTGTCTGCCACAAGGTAAACCTCAAGGGGAAGGACAACTCCGGTTTTTTCTATGGTCTCACGGTTAAAGACGATCCCGGGTGAAAAATCAAAGACCTGATCCATTTTGCTGATAGACTCACCGCTTGCGTATTTTTCGAGACAGTGGGCCACAAATTCACCGTCCTGGGATGCATCAGCCAGGGATATGTGCATGAGTGCTCCATTTTCCACCTGATCTTCGCTGCTTTCGGCGATGGTAATGACGCCTGCCTCGTGGAGGTCGGCCAAAAGAGTGGGAAGCATCTCGGAATCTATGGTGGCTGTGGTGATATAGAGGGCGTCTATTTCATCCTGAAGATCGTCGTAAGCTTTCTTAAGTTCGGTGTAATATCTGTCGTCATCCTCAGGACCCGCAGACTCATTGACATGGCGGGTGTGGATCACAAAGCCGTGCTCTGCTGCGGCCGCCTCGAGCTGTCCTATGCCGGAATAGCTGTATGCGGCAGCGCTGTCCTCGTAGACTACTCCGATATTCTTGAATTCAAAAAGCTCGTAGGCACCCTCTATCTGACGGGTGATACGTCTTGTATCAACCTCCGCAAAGCTGTGATCGTTAAAGCGCTCATTGGGCCCGGGCACTATTCCGGATGAAATGGGATCCGTGGCGCCGAAGACCATGTAGTCAAAGGAAAAGGTATCGGCCCTGTCCGTCAGGACTTTGCCCGCTGCGGTTCCCAGGGTTATCATAAGCGAAAGTGACGAGTTCCCCGTCATGGCATCTATGTCTGCCTCGGACATTTCCGTCAGGTTATAAAAATCGTTTTTGGAAAATATATAGGTGGTGGGATCACCGGTGGAACGGGTATTGCAAAGGGCATCCCAGACCTCCTGTGTAGACTTGTATTCGGCGTTGATGTCAAAACCTGAGATAAGGCCCATTTCCTCAAGCTCTGCCGCGGTGGCAAAAAGCTCGTCCTGAAAATAGAAATATTCCTCGGAGATGAAACAGCCTATGGAGATGGCTTCCCTGGGGATCAGGATCTTTCCTATGGGAGAATCTTCATCTTCTTTTGAGCCGGGAATAAGTGCGCACGCACAGAGAGAAAGGCACATTGCGAGAGTCAGAAGTAAAGCGATCGCGCGTTTTTTAAACTGTTTCAGGTTAATGCACGTGGTGTTTTTCATTATCTGCTCTCCAAAATCACATACCTTTTTCAATGATATCATTTTGTTTAGTTTTTTACAAGAAACAGAAATAATGATATAATGTAGTTTATGTTTGAGAGAGTAAAAAATATTATACTCTACGGAGACTGCAACAAGGAGAGCTTTGACACCGTAAAAACCCGCATAGAGGAGTACAATCAGGGCATCTCTCTGGCTTTTGCGTCCATCGCCACCTTCCTGATAACCGTAATGCTGGTTCTGTCCTATATACAGGAGGGCTTCTCCGAATCCAAGCCGGTGTACATTTTCGGCATAATCTTTTCGGTGTTCCAGATACTCTTATCACTTCTTGCCAAAAAATACAGATCCCTTTCCTATCTGTGCGTATATATGGCCGTTTCCATATTCCTGTTATACGGCATAGCCATCGGCACCCTCACCAGGCCCGAGGAACAGACCGTTACCTTCATGGTGCTTCTGATCTTCGTTCCCCTTATCTTTGTGGACATACCCCTGAGAATGGCTCTCAGCATCATATTTTATGTGGTGATATTCATAATCATGGCCTGCAATACAAAAGCCGGATCCACGCTTTCCGTAGACATCACGGATGCAATTATCTTCGGTATTCTCGCCATAATATCCGAGATGGTGGTTTACAGGGCAAAGATCAGAGGCTACGTGCTTGAATACCAGCTGCAGGTCATGAGCGAAACGGACCAGCTTACGGGTCTTAAGAACAGAAACTGCTATGAACTGAAGCTCCCCATGTATAAAGACGGTTACAGCGATTCCATCTGCTGTATCTATATCGATGTCAATGGACTCCATGAGCTCAACAACAGCAAGGGCCACAAGGCCGGTGATGAAATGCTCATCTACATCGCAAACGCAGTCAGGAGCCGATTTGAAAAGAGCGACGTGTATCGCATAGGCGGCGATGAATACGTGGTCTTTGCCCTCGACATTCCCGAGGAAGAGATCATCGGAAAGATAGCCGTCCTTGAAAAACGCATTGCCGCTCAAAGCTATCACGCCGCCATAGGTTATCAATACTTCGAAGGTAAGGATCTTGATGTCAACGACCTCATAGTTAAGGCCGAATCAAAGATGTACAAAAACAAGGACGAGTATTACAACAAGCATGACAGAAGATCCAGATAGAAAAAGGGGATCTGCGATCCCCCCCTTCCGTTCTGTATCATTATTTTTTCTTCCACACTGCCTTTCTGGTTTTCATACTATCATCCTCCTATCTCTACTGTAATGTCACCACTGTTAGCCTTTGCCTTTACGGTCTTGTCGCCGGTTCCGGCCTCTTGATAATGCTTTCCGCCGTCCATGTCGTTTACCAGGATATCTCCCGAGTTGGTGGAAATGTCATAACTGAACTCTTCCATATCTCCCGAAAGATTGATATTTATATCTCCGGAGTGGGTCTCGCAGTTTACATCATTTGCCATGGTATACTGTACATTCACGTCTCCCGATGATGCGGTGCAGCTGATCGAGTCCGCATAGGTTTCGGAAACCTGGATATCACCGGAAAGTGAAGCAAGTTTAACCGTCCTCACGTCCATGGCTGTTCCCGTAACTTCACCGGAGTTTGTGGATACATCAATGCTGCTTCCCTCTATCTCGTTTAAGGCGATATCGCCCGAGCTTAACTTAACCTGGCCGGACACCTTAACGTCACGGATGAAAACATCTCCGGATGCTGCCTTAAGATCAAGAGCGATCTCCCCTGCCGTGGCGGGTACGGTAATGGTATAGCGGTCAAGATTCATGGCGTTGCCGAATGAGAAGAGGCTCATCGTTCCCGAGGGCTGACCGATAGTGAGCTTTCCGCCTTCCTCGGTCATAACGGGGTCCTTTCCCTCGTATGCGGCATACTCAAGCTTGTAGGAATCTCCGCTTTCAATTACCACATCCGCGGAGAAGGTTTCGATCGCAAGCGTATCAAACTCTTTAAGCTCTATGCTCTTGCTCGATATATTTGTAAGTGCCGGTGCCTGAGGGTTGTTTATATCAAGAGCCCAGGCGGTGGTACCGCCGAAGGTCACTCCCAGAAAAGCCGTAAACAATCCGATGGGTATCATACATGCAGCTACTATAAGTATTATCTTAACTGTCTTGTTCATTTTCATTCCTCCTTAATTTACTCCGATATAGGTCCCTCAACCACTTCTGCCTTGGAAGCATTCCTGCGGAAGATCTTGCGGATGATACCGCGGATCAGGAAGAACACTCCGAAGCATACCAGGATACCCAGGCCGAGGGAGCAGGTTCCGACTCCGAAAACTACCGCCGTCTGTGCAAGTCCCGGTGCCGCAAAGGATGTTGCCATTGCGAAGGCTCCCGCTACCGTCAGTGCAAGTCCGGTGACCGATATGGCAAAGATGAGGGCGAGGATCACTACGATCACTGCAAATGCCAGTGCCAGTACTGTGATAGCCAGAGGAACCGAAACCGGAAGTGAAAGTATTCCCAGTATGGTGAGCCAGATCACCGTGGCTCTGCTCTTTGGATTTTTGTTTTCGTTGTACTCTTCCACGTGCTTCTGTGTGCACTCATCGAGGATCTTTTTTGCTGTATCCTTTGCGCTTCCAAGCTTTGCATCCACGTCCTCGGTGTCATTAAAGCCCATGTCACTGATGAGCTCGTTGTAATACTCGATGGCGTCATCCCTGTCTTCCTTGGGCAGATATTTAAGACGCTTTCCGAGCTCGTTTATGTATTCGGTTTTATTCATCACTCTTTTCCTCCGTTTGCATGTCTTCTGCGTCCGTAGCGGATCCGATCAGTTCATCGATCTTTCCTTTGTATATCTGCCACTCTTCTGCGTAATGCTTAAGCAGCTTCTTTCCTTCGTCGGTTATTGCGTAGTATCTTCTGTTCCGCCCGCCGAAGGGCTCGTCGTAGGTTCTGAGGTGCCCTGATTTCTGTAAGCGCCGCAGTACCGGGTAAAGTGTCGATTCCGAGATGTCTACGACCTGGCGAACCTTCTGTGTGAGGGTGTAGCCGTATGAGTCTTCGTTATCGACGATTCCCAGGACACATGCGTCCAGAAGCGGGGCCGTCAATTGATAAGTCATATTAGTTCCTCCTTTTTGGGAAATTCGGTATACCATTTTCTGTACCATACTATACGCCATATAATAATGTTTGTCAACACATATTATAAATATTTTTATATTTTTTTCAAAACACCATGCGAAACCCGCATTCTTACAGATTTTTGGCGGGATCAAAGCATCTTCGAAAGATTTTGGCGGGAAGAAAATGATAGAGAAACTAAAGAAATGAGTAAAAAAACAGCGCCTGTTCAGCGCTGTTCGTAAATGGTCATGCTGTCCCCATGGGACTTTCCTATGATGGTCAGGTTATATTCCGCCGCCAGCTCAAGGGCATCGGTGGTGGGGATGGATTTGGAAACCAGCATGGGGATCCCCGCCGCGATGGCCTTTTGGGCCATGTCCACCGGCACCCTGCCGGAAGTGTAGAGGATACACTCCGAAAGGGGAATCCCGTTTAATATGCCGTAGCCTACGGCCTTGTCAACGGCGTTATGCCTGCCGATGTCCTCACAGGAAAAAAGGATCTCTCCTTTTCTTGAAAGGATGCAGGAATGGGTGCTCCCCGTAATGTCGTGGAGAGGCATCCCCTTTGCAAAGCAGTCTGCCATAGAAAATATCCACTCCGGCCTGTATTCCGCCGGTGGAAGTTTCCCCGGGGACCTGCTGCCCTTTCGGAAAAGCAGTACCCGGTTTCCCGTGCAGCAGCTCTTTTCATTTTGCTCAGCCTCAATAATCTCTGCATTTTCATCCAGCAGCACAGTGGCCTCGGCTTCATATTTACAGAACCAGAGCTTTTGAACGTCAGCGGCCTTTTCTATGAAGCCCTCCGTGAGCAGCCGGCCGTACACCAGCTCCCGCAGGTTTTCCTTTGTGCAGACCAGGTTCATGGCCGGCTTTTCATTTATGAGAATACGAAGCTCATGCTCCTTCAGGAGCCTGACTTCTTTTTCCGTCTTGCTGCCGTCCCTTCGTATGATGGTGATATCAGAAATCTCGGTATTGTTCATATTCAGCTCTCGGGAAGAATGGCGTTCAGTATTATTCCCACCAGAGAACCTGTTGCAAGTCCTGACAGTGAAATGGTGGCGCTGCCCAGGTTAAATACCAGGGCTCCGGCTCCCGAGTAGTGTATACCTATTGAAAGTACCAGTATTAGGCCGGCGATGATAACGTTTCTGCTCTTGGAGAAATCAAGCTCGATCTCAACCACGTTTCTGATACCCACTGCGGATATCATGCCGTAGAGCACCAGGGAGATCCCACCGATGGTTGCCTGGGGCATAACCTCTATCACCGAAGCGAACTTGGGACAGAAGGAAAAGAGGATGGCCATGATAGCGGCTCTCCTGATGACCATGGGATCGAATACCTTTGTAAGGGTAAGAACACCGGTGTTCTCGCCGTAGGTGGTATTGGCGGGTGCTCCGAAGAGTGCAGCGATCGTGGTGGCAAGTCCGTCACCGGTGAGGGTCCTGTGAAGACCGGGATCCTGAATGAAGTTTTTGCCTACAGTCGATGAGATAGCTGAGATGTCACCTATGTGCTCAAGCATGGTTGCAAGAGAAATGGGTACAATGGTGATGACTGCGCTCAGGAGGAGTGCCCCGTCGGTACCCTGACCGGTAAAGAGAGAAAATACGGTTCTTTCATATGAAACGGGGAAGCCGATCCATGCTGCCTCGGATACGGGAGTGAAATCGATGTTTCCCGTAACTGCGGCTACCAGATAGGATCCGATAACTCCCAAAAGGATGGGGATGATCTTTATCATGCCCTTTCCCCAGATATTACATATTATAACTATGAAGATGGCAACCAGTGCGATCCCCCAGTTTGATGAGCAGTTTTCGATGGCTGATTGTGCAAGATTAAGTCCGATAGCGATAATGATGGGTCCGGTTACCACCGGGGGGAAGAATTTGATGACACGGGAGGCCCCGTACACTTTGAAAAGTACTGCCAGGATCAGATACATGAATCCGGCAACCGCTACACCGAAACAAGCATAGGGTAAAAGCTCAGGCTCTCCGTTGGGTGCGATGGCCGCATAGCCCGCAAGGAAAGCAAATGATGATCCCAGAAATGCCGGAACCTTTTTCTTTGAGATCAGGTGGAACAGCAGGGTTCCCAGTCCCGCGAACAGCAGGGTGGATGATACCGACAATCCGGTGAGCAGCGGAACCAGCACCGTAGCTCCGAACATGGCGAACATGTGCTGTACGCCCAGAATCAGGACTCTTCCCGTCCCCAGCTCCCTGGCGTCGAAAATGGCTTCCTGTGAATCAGTCTTTTTTCCCATAATAATTCCTCATTTCCCTTTCAAAACACACGTGGGTTTTCGCCTAATGATACCACAGGGCAAGCGTGGATTCAATTGGGGATTTCCCTCCCCCCCTTTACTATGGTACAATACCTTAGTATGTGGTTGATCATTTTTGCTGTTGTCCTGCTGATCATGCTCCTCTCTCTGGTGTACATGATAAACGCGGTCAACAGATTCGGAATCTTTAACAGAATAGAGAACAAAACAGCCGGTAAGCTGGCGTCCTTCCTGACCATTTTCTCCATCTGTCTGGCCTTTAGCCTTACAATGGGGATCATGAACATGATTGTGATCTTTATATACCTGACAGTCTCATTCCTGATCTGGGGCCTTATCATCCGGTTCATAAAAAAACGCAGGGAGCTAAATGAAAAGGTCTATCTGCAGGGCTGGCTTGCCATACTTACGACTTTCGTCTACCTGGCTTTCGGATTCTACACTGCCCATCACGTGTGCCGCACAGAGTATAACCTCACTACCCGAAAAAATACCGGCGACCTGAAAATCGCCATGTTCGCGGATTCGCACCTGGGAACCACCTTCGACGGTGAAGGCTTTGCAAAGCATATTGAGACCATAAAAGCCGAAAATCCCGATATAGTGCTGATCGCGGGTGACTTTGTGGACGACTCCGCAAAAATGGCGGATATCGTCACGGCCTGCAAAGCACTTGGGAGCATTGAATCAAAATACGGAGTATGGTATGCTTTCGGTAATCACGACAAAGGTTATATGGAAGGCCGCGATTACACGGTGGAAGGCCTGAAAAACGAGTTTCTCAAAAATAATGTACATATCCTTGAGGATGAACTTGAATACGCAGGGAATCTCTGCATAGCAGGCCGGGCCGACAAAGGAAAAAAGACCCGTAAGGAGCTGTCAAAACTCCTGGAGGGAGCGGACACCGGAAAGTATATCATCGTCATGGATCACCAGCCGGCGGATTACGAAAAAGAATCTCAAACCGAGGCAGACCTTGTGGTCTCAGGCCACACCCACGGCGGTCAGCTTTTCCCCATCACCTACATCGGAGAGTGGTCAGGTGTTAATGACAGGACCTACGGATACGAGCGGCGGGGGAGTGTCGACTTCATCGTAACCTCGGGAATATCCGACTGGGCACTGGACTTCAAGACCGGTACAGTCTCGGAATACGTGATCATAAATGTGAAAGGAAAGTAAAAGAAACAGATGAGTGCGGATTTCAGATGCCCCTCCTGCGGCAAAAAACTCTTTTCATATGAACCGAGGTTCAGAAAATACGGAAAGATAACCGCAAACTGCAAAAGCTGCGGAGCTCTGTACGCCGATCCCAGATGCTACGAATTGGCCCTGGGTGGTATACCCGGGGACGAATACCTGCTGGGACCTTACATCTCCGTCATCGCCATCGGAGCCCTCATAGTCTGGAGAGGCGTTTATATCATGGGACAGAAACAGCTGGGAGTCATGGAGGAAATGCAGTGGTTTTTACCTTCGGCGTTTCTGGTCATCGGAGGCCTGATGGTCATCGGAGGCATCATCGGTGCCATTTTACTAAAGACAGGAATAAAGGCAAAACGCCTTGAAAAAAAGCTGGAAGAATCAAAACTGAGATTAAGGGATCCCGTATACGTGAATGAACTGCGCAGTCTGGGATTTCCGGTAGATGAAAGGATGTAAAAATGGATAAAAAAAGACAGGGCCTTGTAACCGTATTTCTCGCACTGCTGGTGATCGCATTTACCTGCCTTGCACTTTTCGATCTGTTAAATAAAAAAGATCTCTACACGGTAGAGATCAGCAGCTGTTATGAACTGATGGAGGTCGAGCACTCGATCAACGGACTCATCCCCATGGGAAAGGATTACTTATACCTGGGTTACGATGCCTCATCAACTGCCTATATCTTCAAGGGTTCAAAGAGCTGGTATCCCAAGAATTTCAACGCCGACGGTAAACCCCTTACAGGCAGCGCCGTCACTGTGACCGCCCTCGCAAAAAGGCTTGATTACAAGGTTGCCCGGGAAATAGGTTCCTCTCTTTCACAGGCAGAGGGTCTTAATCTGGCCCACAGCCCGGATTACAGCCTCGAAATTGACTATAAATTCAGGGCGATAGTACGTCTTATCCTGGTTCCCATATTCATCCTGGTGATAATAGCAGGCAAGATCATCTTTGATGACAACAGAGGCTTCTCTTCCACTATCAAAAAGGTGTACCTGCTCATTCTCTGCGTCGTACTCTTTGCCGCCCTCAAATTCATGTTTTAGTATCTTTTTATCAGGGGTCTTATCCTTTTGGCCAGTGCGATTGAAAGAGCCAGCTTGGCCAGATCCGGCAGGATAAAAGGGAAAACACACCATGAAAGCACCGTCATGATCCCCACGGGTCCGGTGTGCCTCATATATAAAAACATAAACCAGGCAGTGCCGAAGGTGTAGCATACCGCAAGTCCCAAAACAAGGGCGGTCACCCGGACCACTGCCTTATTTTCTGCCAGCTTTTCTGCCCCCATGTAGATAAGCCCCACGAAAACAAATCCCAGAATATAACCGCCGGTATTTCCGAAAAGCACACCCATTCCTCCGGCAAATCCCGAAAAAACGGGAAGTCCCAGGGCTCCCATCAAAATATATACCAGTACGGAAAGGGTTCCCGCTTTGCCCCCCAGTACCTGCAGTACAAAAAATACCGCAAAGGTCTGAAGAGTAAAAGGAACTGCCATGGGAATGCTGATCCAGGAGCATATGGCCATAAGGGCCGCTCCGAAAGCGATGTAAGCCAGTTCCAAAGTTCCCATTCTTGATATACTGCGTTCCATTTCTGCATAACTCCTTTCAACGATGAGGAGTATAGCAGATGAAAAACGGATTGTCAACCACCAATTGTTGCTTGGTTAACAATCCGTATTAACAACAGGTTAACAATTATCTCTGATCGGGTTTCCAGGCTTTATATTCCTTACCCTCAAGTATGTCGGCGATCCTCTCGGCGGCATGTCCGTCCCCGTAAGGGTTGCAGGCACTGCTCATTTCTTTATATTCCATGGGATCCTCCAAAAGCTCCTTAAATGCGGTGTATATGGAATCTTCGGATACTCCCACCAGCTTAAGGGTGCCGGCCTCGATCCCCTCGGGCCGCTCGGTAACTCTTCGCATCACAAGCACGGGAACCCCAAAGGCGGAACACTCCTCCTGGATCCCGCCGGAATCCGTCAGGCACAGATAAGCTCTGCTTTCAAAATTATGACAGTCTACAACTCCCAGGGGTTCGATGATATGTATAGACTCACAACCCTCAAGCTCGGCTGCTGCCGCCTCTCTCACCTCGGGGTTCATGTGTATGGGGTAGACCGCTCTGCAGTCGGGGTGCTCCTCCAGTACACGGCGGATAGCGCGGAACATGTGCCTCATGGGCTCACCCAGATTTTCCCGCCGGTGGGCGGTTATGAATATCAGCTTTGATCCCTTTGCCCATTCAAGCTCAGGGTGTGTGTAATCTTTTTTCACCGTCCGGGCCATGGCATCGACTACCGTATTTCCGGTGACAAAGACTCTGTCCGGGCGCTTTCCCTCCCTCAAAAGGTTCTCTGCCGCAAGTGGTGTGGGAGCAAAATTGTAGGTACTGATCATGCCAACCGCGGACCTGTTAAACTCCTCGGGATAGGGATTCTCCATATCGTAGGTACGAAGCCCCGCTTCCACATGCCCCACGAGGATCTGCATATAAAAAGCCGCCAGAGCAGCTCCAAAAGTCGTGGACGTATCACCATGAACCAGGACCAGATCCGGTTTCTCCAGTGAGCAGACTCTTCGTACCCCCTCCAGCACAGCGGTGGTGATATCAAACAGATCCTGCCTGTCCTTCATTATATTAAGGTCGTGATCCGGAACTATGCCGAAGGCTTCCAACACAGGGTCCAGCATCTGCCGGTGCTGACCCGTGACACAGACCACGGTCTCAAAGGCCTCCCTCCTTTTACATTCCGCAATGAGGGGCGCCATCTTTATCGCCTCGGGCCTGGTTCCGAACACAAACAATAGCTTTTTCATCGGAACTCCCTTATCTCATCAAAGCACCATACCTTGATGTTGTAC
>JAFYEL010000037.1 GCA_017544285.1 Lachnospiraceae bacterium
CAAGGTCGATGGCCATCTCCATGAGCTTTCCTACGCCGCTGGTATCCAGCTTAACGAAGGGATCGTTCTCAAAGATCTTGCTCTCGTAATAGGCCTGAAGGAACTTGGCGGCATCGTCACGGGAGAAGCCGTAGGTCATCTGGGTAAGGTCGTTGGTACCAAAGCAGAAGAAGTCCGCATCCTTTGCGATCTCGTCAGCCAGGAGGGCTGCTCTAGGGATCTCGATCATGGTACCTACTTCGTACTCAAGGTTGATGCCGGACTCTGCTATCTCGGCGTCGGCGGTCTCTACAACTACCTTCTTTATCATTCTGAGCTCTTTCTCCTCGCAGATAAGGGGAATCATGATCTCAGGACGCATCTTCCAGTCGGGATGCTTCTTCTGTACGTTTACAGCGGCGCGGATAACGGCCTTGGTCTGCATAACAGCGATCTCGGGATAGGTTACCGAAAGTCTGGAGCCGCGGTGTCCCATCATAGGGTTGAACTCGTGGAGTGAATCGATCATGTCTTTGATCTCTTCCACGCTCTTTTCCTTTGCGTCAGCCAGCTTCTTGATCTCGTCCTCGTGGGTGGGAACGAACTCGTGAAGAGGCGGATCAAGGAAACGGATGGTCACGGGATCTCCCTCAAGAGCCTCATAGAGCTGCTCGAAGTCGCCCTGCTGATAAGGCAGGATCTTGTCGAGGGCTGCCTTTCTCTCGTCGATGGTGTCGGAGCAGATCATCTCGCGGAAAGCCTCGATCCTGTCTGCCTGGAAGAACATGTGCTCTGTACGGCAAAGGCCAATACCCTCTGCGCCGAGCTCCCTTGCCTTCTTTGCATCGGCGGGAGTATCTGCGTTGGTGCGGACCTTGAGCTTTCTTACTCTGTCGGCCCACTCCATAACCCTGCCAAACTCACCGGCGATGGTGGCGTCTACGGTGGGGATGATGCCCTTGTAGATATTTCCGGTGGAACCGTCAAGGCTTATCTCGTCACCCTCTCTGAAGGTCTCGCCTGCCAGAGTGAAGCGCTTGTGTGCCTCGTCCATGGTGATGTCGCCGCAACCGGATACACAGCAGGTGCCCATGCCTCTGGCAACTACGGCTGCGTGGCTGGTCATACCGCCGCGGACGGTGAGGATACCCTGTGCAGCCTTCATACCCGTGATGTCCTCGGGTGAGGTCTCAAGTCTTACAAGGATTACCTTCTCGCCCTTTGCAGCCCTGTACTGGGCGTCGTCGGCGTTGAATACGATCTTTCCGCAGGCAGCTCCGGGAGAAGCTCCCAGGCCCTTTCCTATGGGCTTTGTAGCCTTGAGGATGCCGGCGTCGAACTGGGGATGAAGCAGGGTGTCAAGGTTTCTGGGATCGATCATGGCAACTGCCTCTTCCTCGGTCCTCATGCCCTCGTCCACCAGGTCACAGGCGATCTTAAGTGCAGCCTGTGCGGTACGCTTTCCGTTTCTTGTCTGGAGCATGTAAAGCTTTCCGTGCTCTACGGTGAACTCCATATCCTGCATATCGCGGTAATGCTCCTCGAGGGACTTGCAGATGCTCTCAAACTGAGCGAATGCCTCGGGGAACTTTTCTTTCATTTCTGCTATCTTCATGGGAGTGCGGACACCTGCCACAACGTCCTCGCCCTGTGCGTTGGTAAGGAACTCACCGAAAAGTCCCTTCTCGCCGGTGGCGGGATCGCGGGTGAATGCAACACCGGTACCACAGTCATCGCCCATGTTTCCGAAGGCCATAGACTGAACGTTTACTGCGGTTCCCCACGAATAAGGGATGTCGTTGTCTCTGCGGTATACGTTAGCGCGGGGGTTGTCCCATGAACGGAACACGGCCTTGATGGCACCGTAGAGCTGAACCTTGGGATCGGTGGGGAAGTCCTCTCCGATCTTTGACTTGTACTCTGCCTTGAACTGCTCTGCCAGAGCCTTGAGATCCTCGGCGCCGAGCTCAACGTCCTGCTTTACACCCTTCTTCTTTTTCATCTCGTCGATGAGCTCTTCGAAATATTTCTTGCCGACTTCCATAACAACGTCGGAGTACATCTGAATGAAACGTCTGTAGCAATCCCAGGCCCAACGGGGATTGTTTGACATCTTTGCGATGGATTCCACAACCTCTTCGTTGAGTCCGAGGTTAAGTATCGTGTCCATCATACCGGGCATGGATGCTCGTGCACCTGACCTTACAGAGACAAGCAGAGGAGTGGAGACGTCACCGAACTTCTTTCCGGTCTCCGTTTCGAGCTTGACTATGTACTCGTCTATCTGCGCCTTGATCTCGTCGTTGATCTCGCGTCCGTCCTCGTAGTACTGCGTACAGGCCTCAGTGGTGATGGTAAAGCCCTGGGGCACCGGCATACCGATACCTGTCATCTCGGCAAGGTTTGCACCCTTACCGCCCAGCAGGTTTCTCATGTCGGCATTACCTTCCTTGAATGAATACACCCATTTTTTCATGTTTTACTCTCCTTTTCCCGTAGATGCCTTCGTTTTTATATGTCATGGCGGACATGCCGCCCATGGCTCTTTTACAGGCCTGCCTCCGATAGATACCTGGAAAGCGCATCCTTCCAGTCAGGCAGGGGCTTAAATCCGTTTTCCGTCAGCTTGCTCTTATCCAGTCTGCTGTTAAAGGGCCTGGCGGCCTTTGACAGTCCGTACTCTTCGGTAGTGACGGGAGTGACCTTTGTGGAAAGACCGTACTGCCTGTATATCTCGCAGCAGAAATCATACCAGCTGATGAAACCGCCCTCGTTGGTGGCGTGATAATGGCCGAATTTTTCCGTCTCGTTCATGTCGACCAGAAGCCTTGAAAGATCCGGAGTGTAGGTGGGAGTTCCGATCTGGTCCTTTACAACCCTGACCTCGTCGTGGGTCTTGCCCACCTTTATCATGGTCTTTATGAAGTTGTTGCCCGAGAGTCCGAAGACCCAGGCGATCCTGACTATAAAGTAGCGGCTCAGAGTGTTCCTGACGGCTTCCTCTCCCATGAGCTTTGACTCTCCGTATACGTTGAGTGGAGAAAAATCCCGGCAGTCCGGATCCCAGGGCTTTTCGCCCTTGCCGTCAAAGACGTAGTCGGTGCTGATGTAGGTGAGGACCGCGTCGATCTTTTTGACCGCGTCCGCAATGTTCTGCGTGCCCTGTGCGTTTATGAGCTTAACCTTTTCGACGTTTTCCGCATCTTCGGCGGCATCAACCGCAGTCCATGCAGCGCAGTGGATCACCGCGTCGGGTCTGATCCGGGTAATCACCTCAGTCACTGCGGCAGCGTCGGTTATATCAAGGCTTTCATAGGGCATGGTGGCGACGGCAGAACCGTCATCCGCTCCGGCGTAGGCGGGAGTGATATCCGAACCCACAGCCTCGTATCCTCTTTTGTGAAGCTCGTTCATCAGGTCGTGTCCGAGCTGTCCGTTTACTCCTGTAACAAAGTATTTCATATCATTCCACCGTCACTGATTTAGCCAGATTTCTGGGCTTGTCCACATCAAGTCCCTTTGCCACGGATACGTAGTATCCAAGGAGCTGAAGAGGTATCACAGCAAGAGAGCCGATGAAGTGCTCGTCTGCCTTGGGAACATAGGTGACGAAGTTTGCGGTGTCCTCGGCCTCATACTTTCCGTAGGGTGCGACGCCCATGAGGTAAGCTCCCCTGGAGCGGCACTCAACCATGTTGCTTACGGTCTTTTCAAAAAGATCGGGCTGGGTCAGGACTCCGATCACCAGAGTCCCCTCCTCGATAAGGCTTATGGTGCCGTGCTTAAGCTCGCCGGCAGCGTATGCCTCGGAGTGGATGTAGCTGATCTCCTTAAGCTTTAAAGATCCCTCAAGACAGATGGCGTAATCGATTCCCCTGCCGATAAAGAAGACATCGTGGGCATTGGCATATTTGGATGCGAACCACTGGATGCGCTCCTTGTCGTCAAGAACCTTTGCGATCTTGTCGGGGATGGCCTTGAGCTCTTTTATGTAATATGCGTATTTTTCGTCGTCTATGAACCCCCTGACCCTGCCGAACTCAACTGCCAGACAGTAGGCTGCCATGAGCTGTGTGCTGTAGGCCTTGGTGGTGGCAACGGAGATCTCGGGGCCTGCCATGGTGTAGAACACGCTGTCGGCCTCACGGGCAATGCTGCTGCCCCTGACGTTTACGATGGCCAGTGTCCTGACACCGTTTTCGTGGGCCTCTCTTAATGCTGCCAGGGAATCTGCGGTCTCTCCGGACTGGCTGATAACGATCACCAGGGAATCCTTGTCCACCGGGGATTTTCTGTATCTGTACTCGGAGGCAAGCTCCACTCTCACGGGAATGGCTGCCAGATCCTCCATAACATAGCGGGCTGCCATGCCCACATGCCATGCGCTGCCGCAGGCTACTATGTCGACTCCGCTGATGCTGTTTACGACCTCGGGGGTGAGGCCAAGCTTTTCCAGATCGATCCTGTCGTCCTCGGAAAGAATGGCCTTTAAGGTGTCACCCACAGCCTTGGGCTGTTCGTGGATCTCCTTCATCATGAAGTGCTCGAAGCCATCCTTTTCGGCGGCCTGGGCATCCCAGGTGATCTCCACACTTTCCTTCTGGACCTCGTCGCCGTCAAGGTTGTAGAAATGTGCCTCTCCGGGGACAAGCTTTGCAAACTCAAGGTTGTCGATGTAGTAAACGTTCCTTGTGTATTTCAGAATGGCGGGAACATCGGAAGCCACATAGGTATCGCCGTCGGTGACGCCGATTATCATGGGGCTGTCCTTACGGGCCACCCAGATCTCTCCGGGATGATCCTTGAACATGAGCTCCAGCGCGTAGCTACCCCTGACTCTGACCATGGTCTTTGCAATGGCGTCTATGGGGCCCAGCTTGTATTTTTTGTAATAGTAATCCACCAGCTTAACGACCACCTCGGTGTCGGTCTGGCTGTAAAATTTGTAGCCGTGGCGCTCAAGCTTTGCCTTGAGCTCGGTGAAGTTTTCGATGATGCCGTTGTGAACTCCCACAACCTCGGACTCAACCTCGCCGGAACCAGAACCCGTGCAGTTTCCGCTGACATGAGGGTGAGCGTTTGTCTGGTTGGGCTCGCCGTGTGTGGCCCATCTGGTGTGGCCTATTCCGCAGGTGCCGGGAAGGGCGTTGCCGTTGTCTGTTTTTTCGGAAAGAACCTTAAGCTTGCCGGAGGCCTTTACAACCTCGGCCAGATGCTCTCCGTCCCTGACGGCGAGGCCTGCCGAATCGTAGCCTCTGTATTCGAGCTTTGAAAGCCCCTCCAGTATGATGGGCGCCGCCTGTTTTTTACCGGTGTAGCCGACTATTCCGCACATATTTAACCTCCAAACCCAAAAGACCGCACATCAGCAAAGGTATCCACAGGATAAGAGCTCCTCGCGGGTGGCTCTGAAATCCTTTTTTCCGTCCTCGCTGGTAATGCGGTACTCGGTCTCGTTTTCTCTGATTGCTTCAAAGTATTCCCTGGCCTCAACTGCGCCGAAGGAAAGCTGTTTTGACTCGATACAGCAGAAATGCTGTTTCTTTGACTTTATCATATCCGAACTATATCTCCTTAACTCGTCTATTTTACCATTTTTTGCCCCAAAAAGAAAGTCACATATAAAGGCGGATGTCCTTCCACAGGTCATATACCTCGGGTGAGGGCCTTTCAATGGTCTGGTGGGTCTTGCGGGAGAAATGCATGACCGCCTGAACATAGTCCCTGAAGGGATCCCAGTGCTCTCCGTCAACACCCGGACGGCCGGTGCGAATAAAGTCCACAAAGGCTCCGTGGAGCTGTCTGGTCAGATTTCTGTAGCTTCTGCTCCTGCCGTCGCCGTAAAGGGTGCTGTAGCTTCCGCCAAAGCTCCCCAATGCGGGGCAGACATCCATGGAGTGGGTGGCGCCAAGGCCAAGTATCCTGCTCAGGGGAGTCTCGTATTCAAAACTGTACATGTAGACTGATTCGCTGTGCCTGCTCTGTTCGATGGCCAGCTTCATGGTGTCGGCCCAGAACATCCTGTCTCTGTTAACGGCACGCACTGCCTGTTTTTCCCCCATGGATCCGTAGACGTGCCTTAAGGCAGGGATCAGATGTCCGTAACCGTTTACCCTGAACATTATCTCTACTTCTTCGCGGCTCATGGGACAGAGTCTCATAAGCCAGAAAAGTGCCCCCTCATCCCTGCAGGTTCCGAAGATGCAGTAAACATTTGCAAACTCACCACGACGGGCCGCTTCCACCGGATGTCTGGGGATCAGATCATCGATAATGGGGCCGGGGGGGAGTATGCCGGGATGCTCGGTGTCGGGAACCGTAAACATGGGCGCGCAGCCCTTTTTTATCTCTTCCGCGGGCATGGTGAAAAGTTCATGTCCGTCCTTTATCCCAAGTCTTTCCCTGAACTGCTCCCTGTGAATGGCCTGGGTCTTGTCGTTGGTGATGTTGCTGCCAAGTCCGCTCATGACAATGGCGCGCTTAAAACATCCTTTGACAGAGGGTGCGGCCAAAAGGGCCATAACGGTGGTGCCGCCGGCGGACTCTCCGCAGACAGTCACCCTGTCGGGATCGCCGCCGAAAGCGGCTATGTTTTCATGGACCCATTTCACTGCGGCAATGCAGTCGGAAAAGCCGCAGTTAGATTCGAACTCGCTGCCCCAGGTGGTGAAATCATAAAATCCCAGGGCTCCGAGTCTGTAGTTGAATGAGACGGCCACTATGCCGTGGCGGGCAAAGGCCGAAAGATCGAAGTCGGGGGTTGCGGCGTCGCCGGCATGGTGACCCCCCCCGAAAATGTAAATGAACACAGGCGCATTCCTGGCTCCGTCAAAGGACCAGACATTCAGGTAGAGGCAATCCTCGCTCTGGGGTCTGACGGTGCCGGCGCTCTGCGCAAACTTGCCGCCTGCCATCTGGATGGGGGCGGGGCCCATGGTTTCGCAGACTCTGACTTCATCCCATTTCTCGGGCTGCCTTGCCCTTTTGAAGCGCAGCTCTCCCACAGGCGGTGCGGCGTAGGGGATGCCGAACCACATCATGAGGTTGTCACGGTAGAAGCCGGAGACCGGTCCGTATTGCGTGTTTACGACTGTGTTCATAAGATCACTCCAATATATTTATATATTTGGGTGTGAAGGTGTCCCCGTAATTTTCCTTGATCTCTGCCTGCAGTGCCTCGGTGTCGATCTCTTTGGATACCTTGACATCGGCGTTAAGGGACATCTCGTTCATGGTGGTATCAAAGGCCATGTAGCAGGATGCGCTCTCTATGCCGTCCTTTTCGGTGAGTATCTCTTCCACCTTTGCAAGATCGTAGTATATCCTGCCCCTGACGCCGTCGGTAAGCACCTTGCGGCCGTTCTTGTGGAGGAAGTCCACCGTGCCGTCGGGAAGTACCCTGGCAGTGAGGCCGGTATTGTAGAGCATGCCCGGTCCGTAAGGATACTGCTGGGATTCAACGTAGCTCCTGGGCTCGTAGTTCATGATGTACAGAGGGCCCCATGCTCCGTAAGGCTTTTTATTATAGCTCTCATCGAAAATGTAAACCCTGATCTGCTCGTCGTCGGCAACGTCTTCGATGATGGTTGTGCCCGCTGCCTCGTGAAGGGCTCCGGCCTCCACATAGAGATGCTTGGGATATACCTTGGCGGGCATGTGCTGCTTGAGCACGCGCACCGAAGGCTCGGTGAGCATTGCCTTGAGCACTGCCTCGTAACAGGTGAGGAAGACCTCAAGTACCACTCTGTCGAAGCGGTTCTCCCAGTAGCGAAGCTCGATGTAATATCCCTTTTCGTCAAACATTACCTGCATGTGGAAGGGAAGGGAATCAAGCTGTACGTGGATCCTCTCGGTGGAATCTCCGCCCACCTGATCAACCTCAAGTATGTCTCCCTGGAACTGGAAGAACATCTCGCCTTCTCTGGGGCAGCTGGTGATGCACTTCATGGTATCCAGAATCTGCTTTCCTGTCTTTTTCAGCAGCTGGTCAACTCTCTCGTGAGGCACTCTTGTGTATCTGCAGTAGTAGGTCCTGAAAAGAGAACCCGCCAGCCTGTTCCAGCGGCTGTCCGTTCTGCCGCTGTGGATGGATGAGCAGAACACATCGTCCTCACCGGAGAACAGGGCGATACAGTAGTTAAATGCGGTGACAAAATATACGTTTTCGGAAACGCCGTTTTCCTTGCCGTAGTAGAGCACGCTCTTTCTGGCGAGGGTGTCAAACCGCTTTCTGATGGAACCGTAGATTCCCTTGGAAAGATCCTCTTCTCCGCCTCTTCCCAGAAGAGAACGGTTCATGCGTATGCCCGAAAGGAGATTGTCCACATAGGCCACATCCTTTGCCTTGCGTCCGTCCTCTGCGGATGCCACATTTTCCAGGATGTATTCGAAGCCGGTGTATCCCTCTTCCTTCTCAATTTCTTTGCCATCGTAGGCCTTTGCCAGATCCTCCATGAGGATGTTCATGGTCATACCGTCACCCATAAAGTGGGCTACGTCGAAGAAGAGGTATTTGTACTCCTGACCCTCAAAGAGCTTGATGTGTACCAGATCATCATCCTCTCTGAAGCGGAAGGGAACTATTGTCTCCTGAATTGTCTCCTGTGCCTTCGCATCGTCAATGGGAAGCACGGGTATGTCGATCACCCTGTCATCCGTTCTGTAGATGGCCAGATATTTCTGCTCCGTGGGCTTGACCACCGCCTTGAGAGTGGGATGGGCATCCAGCACGGCGTATATGGCTTTTTTGAGCCTGTCAAAGTCTGTGTCCCTGCTGAGCTTAAATGCAAAGGGCAGGTTGCCTGTGGTGTTGCCGGGAATGACATAGGCAAAGTACATCTGCATGGATGTAAGCGGATATACATCCCTTGCGGAAAGATCCAGAGGAGCCTTTTTCTCCTGCTCCTCAAAGAAGGCCTCAAGCTGCAGGATGCTGGCGTTGTCCATAAGCTCTGCCAGGGAGATGTTCTTTCCCATCTCTTCGTTGATGTCGGTTATGAGCATGGTGGAACCCATGGAATCCAGACCCACTTCGTAGAGGTTGTCGTCCACGGAGAAGTCCGTGCTCCCCAGCTCTCTTGCCACAAGCTCGAAAATCTTTTTCTGCATCTCGGTCTCGGGAAGTTTGATCTGCTTCTTCTTTTCCTGTTCCTTTGATTTCTCCTCGAAGAACTTTGCCCTGGCAACCTTTTTGGAGGCGGTCAGAGGGAAGGGCTTTTCCCTGAGGCTCCACTGGGACACCTGCGCGTAGCTGGGAAGCTCGGCATTGTGAGCCGCAACTATGCGGTCAATCTCGCCCTTGATATCGGTGATGTCATTTTGCTGAGCGTATTCATAATTCGGATGAATGTCTGCCACTATCCTGTCGCCCTCGCCATAGGCAACTATATCAGACACCACCCTGTCACTGTCGTACTTGTTCTCGATGAGCTCGGGTGAAACATTCTCTCCGTTGCTGAGAATGATGAGGTTTTTGATACGTCCGTTGAGATACAGGAAATCGTCCTCATCAAGGTAGCCGGTATCGCCGGTGCGAAGGAATCCGTCCTCGGTGATGGCCTCCTTTGTGAGCTCTTCGTCGTTATAATAGCCAAGCATGACAGAGGGGCTCTTTACCTGGATCTCGCCGTCCACTATCCTGATGACGGCGCCGGTAACGGGATGTCCCACGGACTCAACCTTGTCGGGTCTTTCGTAGTCGGGAACCGCGATCTTGGGTGAGCACTCGGACATTCCGTAGCCCTGAGCTGCGGTGATGCCCAGGTCGAAAAGCTGATGGGAAAGAGCTCCGGAAAGATATCCGCCGCCGCTTACCAGACGGTTCAGACGGTCGCCCATTACCCTGGCCCTCACCTGGGGAACGCTCTCGTCGGGATACTGCTGTCTCATGATGGCCACGCGGTTGCAGAGCATCTTTGCCATCATGGGCACCACTCTCATGACCGTGGGTCTGAAGAGCTTCATGTAGTAGAGTATCTTTGAGAGATCGTCGCACTGGCAAAGGGTGCTGCCGTAGCGGAGCACAAGGAGCACATCGGAGCTGATACAGAAAATATGATGGATGGGGAGAACATTGAGACAGATCTCCCTCTTATCGTCGGTACAGAACATGTTGTCCACCAGATTGCCGTGGGAAAGAACGACACCCTTTCCGTGGCCGGTGGTACCTGATGTGAAGATGATCATTGCAGGCTCGTCCGTCTTTATCTTCCAGTCGGGAACAGTCCCTCTGTAAACCCTGTGGATCATGGGAACACAGCGCATGTTCTTAACGCTCTGGAGACAGATGATGCGCTTTATGTCGGGACACCGCTCCTTGATGATCTCAATGTAGGTGGCATAGGCTATGTCCACAAAAAGAATGTCGGTGTCGGCTTTGTTGAGATTCTCGACAAGTCCGTCGATGGAAAGCTGAACGTCAAGAGGTATGGAAATACCGCCTGCGCAGGGCACGCCCAGGAGAACGGTTAGATATTCGTAGCTGCACTTGCCCAGGAGTGCGGCATGTGTGGGATGGCCGTATTTTTCGTTTTGGGAACGGATGTATCCCGCCACTGCCAGAACATCCCCGGCATAGGTTCCGTATCCCTTTTCAAAGATGGTCTCGTCTTTTTCGAAACGGTAGAACACGCTGTTCTCGAATTCATCGCTGGCGCGGATGATGAGATCCTTCAATGTCTTGGTGTTGTTGTAGGTGATCATAGCCCCCCCTTTACTACAAAAATACTTACAAAGCGCCAAATTTAAGTATAACAGAGCCGCCCCTGTTTAACAAGCGGGCGGCCCATGTCAGTTCTGTGTTTCATAATACAGCAGTACGTCCCCAACCTTGAGGACGGTGGTGTCAAGCGGAATGATGGCCTCGCCGTCGCGGACCAGTGCAGTGATGAGAAGCGTGGTGTCTTCCACGGTCTTTCCCTCATATTTTCCGCCCTTTTCTATCACCAGGGATGAAAGATCGGGCAGAGAGTGCCTGCCGGAAAGCCTGGTGTACTGCTCCACAAAGCCGGCGGAAATGATACCCGTGGGAATGGCCACGGCCCCCACTCCAAGGAAGGTGATGATCACCGCCATAAGCCGGCCTGCGGTGGTCACGGGATAGATATCGCCGTAACCCACTGTGAATATGGTCGCTATGGAATACCAGATGCCGGAAAAAGCGTTTTCAAAAGCCTCGGGCTGTACCTTATGCTCGGCGTTGTACATGCACAGGGATGCCGCAAGGATAAGCACCCAGATGATGAACACAGAGGACATCAGCTGGTTGCGCTTTTCGTAAAGTACTCTGGTGATGACGTTGAAGGAATCGTATACGGAATTGATCCTGAAGAGATGAAAGATCCTGGCAACCCTCAGGAACCTGAAGGCCACAAATCCCCCCAAAAAGAAGAAGGGAAGGATGGTGAGCAGATCCACTATGCCGTCGTAGGAAAGCAGGAAACGGCGGACAGCCTTTGACTTTTTCAGGTCGGGATAAAGAAACTCAGCGGTCCAGATCCGCAGGGCATACTCTGCGCAGAACACTGCCAGGGTGATGTATTCAACCCATCTGAAAGCCCCGTAATAAGGTCTTAACGACTCAAAGGTCTCAAGAAACAGCACGGAGATATTCAGTACGATGACCAGGACGATAAAGATGTCAAAGATCCTGCCCGGGGTATCGTCTAAGTTGCTTATCTGGATTATGTCGAAGATTCTTTTCTTGGCGGGTAGTTTCATGCTTATTTATTAAGATGGGCGATCTCGCCGGAGATCTCTTCCGGAACGGGTATGCCCTGGCTCTGCAGCTTCTGTACCAGCACATTCAGGGTGTGCAGGCGCTGTGACAGTTTAAGCTTGCGCTTGTCTATGGGCTCCTTGAACATGGGGTTTGTGTACAGCGAGGTAAAGACGGCCGAGGTGAAGGGCACATAGCGCACCATCATGGCTCTGGCTACTTTATTCAGCCTGGGTGAACCCGTGGACTCGTACTTGACCCACTGCATGTAGTCCATGACAAAGGCCTCGCGGTAGTTGTTCTTTGCCCTCTGAAGCTGGAGCTTAAGCTTTTCCTTATGCTCTACGGAAAGATCCCTGTTCTTTTTGAAGAACTGGAGGTAATCACAGTACTCGGAGGTGAGTGAGGGATCGGTGACGTCGTTCCAGCGGATACCCTGGATGCGCTTGCACAGCTCCCAGCGGAACTCACCCGCAAGCCTCAGCACCATGTCCGAAAGGTTTTCGGTGGGGAAGATTGAAAGGGTGATGCGTCCGGGGGTGTCACGCTTTATGCCGGCGATCTCCTGCCAGAGGGAGCCTCTGGAGCCCACGTTGGGCATGAGGATCACATGGGGCAGGACCTCTTTGGCCACGTATTCCTGGTTTATGCCGATCTTCGGATTGGAAAAGAGCACGTCTCTGTAAAAGCAGGTAAAGTCAACGTTTCTGACCTCGTCAATGGCCTCTTTAACCTTTTGGGGCGTCAGATAGATGCTGCGAAGGGGCCTAAGTATATTGTGCTCTGAAAGCACGGGGCAGAAGGTGGTGATCCGCCCGAAGGTAACTCTGTTTCCGATGGAGAAGAAGTTCTTTATCTCAAACGATACCTTGCTCCTCTGATCCTTAAGGAGCTTCTTTTCCTGTTCGGCGGAAAGATAGCCGTTGTTTTTCTGGTCCTTGAGGTAGGCGGGATAGTCCATGTCGAACTCGTTTTTCGACGGTTCGTTTTCGCCCTTGTATACGCTGACGAGCCACTCATAGATCGTCATTACCCGGCCCTCGGGATCCGGTTTGATGGAAGAAAGAAGCTCGTAGAGCACCCCGGCGTTGTTCAGGCCGCAAAGGTTTTCATCAACATATCCGAAGTAAAAGAACATGCGGACGGGATTGGGAAAACGGGTGACCGTGAGGCTCTTGAAAAAGGCGGCCTCGTATATGTTGTAGAACCGCTCGGTGATGGCACGCCGTAGCTTCCGGGCGGCGTCATCTGAGGAGTTCTTGTCAGACATTGCGGCGTACTGGGCGATAAGTTTTTTGAACTCTTCCGCTTCGCCCTCGTCGATCTCGGAATAAGTGAGGATGGTATCCAGAGAGTGATCCAGAGCCTCGAAGGCATCCTTGCCCACGCCGCTGTCGGTAGTGTCGCCGGCTGCGGCCTCAATGTCTGCCAGCATCTTGCGGTAACGGGAAACACTCTCGTGCATCCTTGCGGAATCCACGTAGGAGCTCTCGGTCATGTAGATTATGAGCTTGCCCACCTCAGTCTCTATGGCCTCGGTGTCTGCGTAGGGCTTCTGTGAAACCTGGAACAGTAGATTGGAAAAGAGGTCAAAGAAATCTCCGGAATCCCCTGAGATGGCATAGGACCCCAGGGCGGAAGTATAATCGATGGCACCGCGGATCTGATCCAGCAGGATCACGGTGTCGAAAATGCAGTGCATGATAAGACCTATGCCCGTGTAAGGTGAGGCGGAAAACAGCGGTTTTCTGACCTCGGGAGCAAGGGCGCGCATGGCGCTGTAGTGCTGGGCCACCCAGGCAGGCACAGTCTCTTCGGAAGAGAAAGCCTTTATGTCTTCGGAATGGGAAAGAGCCAAAGGCGCAACCTTGTGTTCGCTGCAGAAATCAAGATATTTGTCGTAGGTCTCTTTTATGAAACGGAACATGTCCGCCGCATCCTTTTCAAGTGCAGCGTAAACCTGAGCCGCCTCAAGATAGAACTTCATAAGAGCCGAGGACATATTGGGGATGATCATGGGATTGGAGCTGATGACACGCTCTATATCCCCGCGCTTTGTGTAGGGATAGTCGAAAAGAATGGTATCCTCAACCGCTTCGTAGGTATATGAATAAGGAGTCTGAGGTGCCTCAAACGCCCCCACAAGACTGCCCGCACCGAGAGACAGATTAACGTGCGCGCCGGTGATCCTGACATTTCCGGACAGGATGACCTCCATGGTGGTAACAGGGGAATCTGCCGGATGTATAATGCTGCCCTTTGTATATGTCTGCTTTCCCATAACTAAAACCTCTTGCAGTAATCAAGATTTTCCTTGTGCTTTTTAAGAGCGTTGAGGAAGAGCTTGCGCTCTACCGCGTCCTGCCAAACGCCTGTCTTCCGCATGCCCTCGGTGACGTATTTTGAGATCACCGCATTGAGAAGATCGTCGTCCCGGAAGGTGGCCTTTTCAAGGGCCTGTTCCTCCTGCTGTTTTGTCTTGATCCTGCGCCTGGTGTAGGCATATACATAATTCCTGTCCATGAATACGGTCTTTTGAGCCTCACGGATAAAGGACATCAATGTGCCGTCGTAAACGGGAAAGGCCATGGAGCACTTGCCCTGCTCTCCGTCGTAGTCGTGGGCCACGTCCGAACCTCCCTTTTCCTCAAGGTATGGAATGTAAGGCAGAAGACGCTGCATGTCGGCATCGTACTTGTTAATATACTTTTGCATCTGGGTAAGATCTTCTTTTGTATCCATGGCTGTACCTCCCTGAATGTTTCAACTTCTACAGTATATCACATCTATGGTATACTATACACATGAAAAATTTCGATCCGAGACAAAATTTACGTTTGAGGGCGCTGAGCGAGAAGGTATTTTCCCGCCTGGGCCACAACATATATCTCATCCTCAGCATCATGTCGGTGATGCTGGTGTTCTCAGGTCTTGTGGTGGGACTTCTGGGCAGAGGCTGGGGAGCCGCATGGTTCCTGGTCTTTCTCGGTCTTTTTCTGGGATTTTTCCCCTGCCTGCGGTTTATCATGAACCTTCCCCTTCCGGACGAAGAGGATTTTGAAGAGGAAGAGGATGAAGAGCCCTATCCCGACAGGGACATCCTCAGGGAAAAGGAGGAGGCAAAGGCCGCCGAGGAGCGCAAAGCTCTGGAGCGTGAGGCCATGCTGGCCATGGAAGAGATAAGGCGCCGGGTTGAGGCCCGCAAGCGCGAGGAAGCCCTCCGCAAAGAGGAGGAGCGGATCCTGCGTGAGGCCAAGGCCCGTGAGATGGAAAAGCTCATGGAGGAGGAGCGCCGCCGTCAGGAAAAGGAAAAGGCTCGCCGCAAACAGAACGAGGAAAACAGCGCCAAGTGGGAAAAAGGGCCTAAAAAAACGGTATACAAGAGCGAATACCGTAAACAGCAGGAAAAGGGTTATTTTGATGGGGTAAAAAGCTCCGAGGAGCTTAAGAAAAGATACAAGGAACTGACAAAGTCACACCACCCCGACAACGGGGGTGATGCCGAGACCCTGCTGAAGATCCAGACCCAGTACAGGGAGCTGGAGAAATTCTTTAAATCCTACGAAAAGCACCACCGGCGGTGATCAGTCCTGCACCATAAGGGTGTCAACTATGTACATGAGCTGCTGATCAACCATTTTCTGATCGATGTCCATGGTGCGTGCGGCGACCTTCATGCCCTCTATCACAAACATGATGTTGCGGGCGGCGGCCTTAGGGTCGCACTCATAGAACTCGCCGTTTTCGATGCCGCGCCTGATGAGGCCCGTGAGTACCAGAACCGCCGCGTCGTAGGTGTGGCGTATGGGGTTCATGTCACGGGGGATCTTGTGCTTGAAGAAGTATTCATAGGTAGCCACGGTAAGGGAGTCCGTCATCTGAAGGATCTCCTTTTTTTGTTCCTTGAGGAAGAAACCGATGATCTTTGCCGTGGAGGCACCGTCGGAAACGGCGCTGCCGTATACCTCATCGCTGTCCTGGCTCTCAAGGCGCAATACCTCGAGGAAGATATCCCCGGTGTTGTTGAAATAGAGATAGAGACCGCCGCGGCTGATACCGCAGGCATCCACGATGTCCTTCATGGTGACATCACAGAATCCTCTCTCGCAGAAAAGCTGGCGTGCGCCCTTAAGTATAAGTTGTCTTTTTATCGCTGATTTGCTGGCCATGGTCTGATTATAATACATATACTCCCGCTTTACAACTCCATCGCGAGGTCGTAAACGGCAGGATTAAGTTCCTTAATGTAGTCCATATGTTCGTTGAGCAGTTCCAGGTTTGTATCATAATCCCGGTGGAAATATTTAATGAGATTAAAGTAAGCCCAGGCGGAATTCGCGTCATGGTAAAGAGTGGCTTTTTTGAAATATTCCTTTGCCCTGGGAAGCTCGATCCTGTCCCTGAAGGTGACGCTTCCGGAGGATGCTTTGATCTCGCCGTTTACGTAGAACAGGCCCAGCCTGTTGGCTGCGTAGGGCTCGTAACGGTCGGCTGCGATCCGCAGGTATTCGATATAGCTGTCCACCTCGGGATCGTCGCTATTTTTGCCCTCGGAAACAATGCGCTCCGCAAGGGATGCGGCAAGGTTGTTGCAGGCGTAAACGTAGCCATCGCGGGCTGCCTTTTCAAAATACTCTCCCGCCTTTGCTTCGTCCCCTTCCGTCTCACGTATTATCCTGCCCATGAGGTTCAGGGCGCTGGCATTTCCCGTCATGGAAAAGCAGGCCTCGGAGAGCTCAAAGGCAAGGGCCAGGCGGTCCTTTAATTCAAGCTTTTCTATCGCTTCTATCCTCTCGCATTTTTCCAGCACCGACTCTCTGTGATAGTTCACCAGATAGTAACCGATATTCCGAAAGGCAAGGGGGCAGGCTTCCTCGCCGCACTGCCAGTTTCCGCCTTCGTCAACGGTGATGCAGGCGGACTTCATATAGAGATCAAAGGCCTCGGCGTAGCGGTTCTTTCGGGCGATGTCCCCGTAGAAGATCAGGTCCGCGCAGAAGTTGGCGGCCGCCGTATTTCCCATTTCCGCCAGCCTCAGGGCTTCCCTTCTGGCCATGGGGGACGAGGTTCCGTTTTTTTCCAGGACCTGTGAATAGTAGATCCCCAGATCTTTTTTATATGCGTCAGAGCATTTGAATCGGTTCATGTGTTTCCCTCCCGATAACTGCATTTATTACTCCGGCAACAATTATAACAAATATGATCAGGATTTAAAACGTATATTCGAAAAGCGTTTATAAGAACGGAGGGTACATATGCACAAAATAAAAAAACATCTCGCATCCATCCTTATCATGGCAATGCTCTTAACGCTGCTGCCTCAGGCGGTACTTGCAGCCCGGACTCCCGCAGCAGGAGCTGTGCCTGCCATCTTCACCGCATCCATTGAGAGCAATGTATCCTACAACGGTAAAAAGCATATGCCGGTGATCCTGATCAGCGGAAACGCCCCGGAGAATCCTCCGACGAAAAAGAACATCTCAAGGGACTTAGTGGTTTCCGTCAGCTGCGATCTCCTCTCCTACGCCACCCTTAAATACAGCGTAAAGTACAATAAGAGCACCTCGGCAGGGGCAAAAAAACAGCCCCGCATAACCTTTAAACTGAAGGCAAAAAAAGGCACTCCACAGGAGATAAGAGACGCCATAAAAATACTGAACAGAGAGCTTAAGGCCAATCCCCTGAATTTTGAGATAGGCCGCAAAAACCTTAAGGATGTAACCCTTGAGGGCGTTCCCTCAAAGGGGAAAAAGGTGTTGAAAAAGCTCTATGTCACCGTAGACGGAAAGCGCTTTAAGCTCACCCGCAAGGACTTTTCCACAGAGCGCACGGAAAGCGGAATACTTGTGACGGGCCTCAGGAATTTCTGCGGCACAAAAACTCTGGATGAAAAAGGTCATGAACTTCCCTCTCCCGAGCCGGATCCCGAGCCCGTTGACGCAAAGGATTCGGGCTTCAGAAAGATCTTTTCCGGCCTTGGACTCTCTCTGCTTGGCTCTGCAAAGATCAGAAGCGATATAGCATCCGGCAAGAACATCGCCGTATCCGCCTACTCTATCGAAAATGCCATGGGCATGGCCGCCAACGGCGCAAAGGGCGACACCCTCGCCGAGATCGAGGCTTCGGTCTTCGGCGGCGAAAAGCTTGCGGATTTCAATAAAGATATACAGGAGTACAACAAGCACGTAAAGAGCCTCAATGCCGAGGGCTTTACCACAAATTTGGCAAACGGTATCTGGGTGAACAACCTCCCCTTAAATCCCGATTTTGCAAAGAGCGTCAGCGAAAACTACGGCGCAGGTATCAAGAGCGCCCCCTTCGGCGCCGGCACCGCAGATGAGATAAACGATTTCGTCAGCAAGAACACTAAGGGCATGATCAAAAAGGCTGTGGACGAAGTGCCCACCGACATGGTGACGGTGCTGGTAAACGCCCTCTATCTTGAAGGTGTTTGGGACGAGACCTTCAACGAGGAAAACATCATTGACGATCGGGACTTCACCGACAGCAAGGGCAATGTTCAAAAGACAACCATGCTCCGGGACAGCGAGAACAGCACCTACTTTTCGTACAGGGGTGCCGACGGCATCATAAAGGACCTGAAGGACGGCAGAGGAAAATTCATCGCCATCCTGCCTCCGAAGGGAATGAGCTGCAACGAATTCCTGGACAAGTGTGACAGTGACATGATGGCTGAGATCAACGCCGGCATCCACAGGAAATGCGAGCTCACCACCCTCTTCCCAGAGTTTGAATATGAGTATGAGACAAGTCTGAATGAGCCCCTTGAAGAGATGGGCGTAAAGAAGGCTCTTTCGAAAAGTGCGGATCTTTCGGGAATGCTTGACGCCGACCTTCCGGTCTACATCAGCGAAGCAGTGCACATGACCCACGTCAAGGTGGACCGTGAGGGTGCGAAGGCCGCAGCCGCAACGGTCATCGGAGCCGCAACCACTTCTGCAGGTGACCAGAAAGAAAGAAGGACCGTCATTTTCGAACGGCCCTTCCTGTACATGCTTACTGATGATAACTCGGTTCCCCTCTTCATAGGAACCGTAAACACGGTGAAATGATATTTATCATCCGCCCCTCTTCTGAACACCGGAGAGGAGCATAAAGGTGTCACCGTAGATCTGCTGTCTGCCACGGTTAAGGATATTCTGGATATCACTTGCCACCTCTTCTTTTTCGAGAACATCTACCACGTATGGAGCATACCTGGTTCCGGAACCCTCTCTGAACTCCACCATGAGTTTGGAAAGGGTTTTTCCGTTTCTGTAGCTGCGGCCCACGAAATCGGTTGCGGCATCCATACAGTCCATACAGGATACTATGTTTATAAGGGTGCTGACGGAACTGTTGGTGATATCAAACTCCTCGGGATAACCCTTTGAGCCGTCGTACCAGATATGATGGCCCCCTGCCACCTCAGCGTAGGGTGCAGTGGATTCATAGCGTCTGAGGAGCTCGTATCCGGATCCGGGATGGGTCTTTATCAGCTCGAATTCCATATCCAGAAGCCGTCTGCCGTAAACAAAGATGGTGTCGATTATCATAAGCTTTCCGGCATCATGGCAGAGGGCGGCATGGTATGTAAGGTTGATTATGGCCGCCTTCTTTTTAAGTACTTCCTCTTCAGTGGTGGTGCCAAGGATACCCACAAAGAGATCCGGACGATGCCTGATCAGGTGGCTGCAGACGCACTCCGAAAGCTCTCCCACCATCCTTGAGTGGATGTACGTCGGGGGATGAAGAGCAGCCATACACTTCAGTACCATTTCCTCAAAGGAGATGCCGCTGGGAACCTCGATAAACCGGTTCAGCAGGATGGCAACATACTCAAGCAGGAAGGAGGTGGCACCGCCGTTGGGGTTGTTGAAGATATAGGCGATGATATTGCTGTATAACATCTTGATGGTGCTCTTTTCCTCTGCCCTGAGGTCTTCGGGATCGAGAAGCAGTATATACTCAACCACGGGCAGCATGTTTCCGATGATGCCGTCGGAGGAGTAATCATTGATATCCCTTTCGTCATAGGCCTGAAGAAGCTGCTTAAAGTACTCCTCTCTCGTGTACATTCCGGCAAAATATCTGTTGCGGATAACCACTATGTCAACCCTGACCTTGAGAGAGAACTCCGCGAATCTCTCCAGATCGCTGTAGTAGAAATCACGCATTTTCTCGGTCATTTTACCGATCCGCTCGATAAAGGGCTTTGAAAGGCCCCTCATGTTGCACATGTCCAGAGAGGTGCAGTAATACTCCATGATCCTGTATTTGTAATAATCCCAGTCGAAATCCGGATCGAGCTGCCTGTAGCGCTCGTCACCGTAGATGGCAAGAAGTTTTTCAAGCAGATCCAGATCCCTGGTGTCATCTTCGCACTTTACGCGATAGCCCTCGAAAAAGGCAAGGGAATACCTGGCGTTTGTCAGGGCCAGCTGTCTGCTGAGGGGATCCTCTATGGCTGAGAAACGATCCCAATCCAGCACCAGGGGAATGAAGAAGTCCCCGGCCTGAAAACCTTTTTCACGATAATACGCCGAATGCCGGGGATAGCTGTAGATACGCCCGGTCATGTTCATCATTGTGTAATGGGCGTTTATGGCTATATCCCACTGTCTGATCAGCGCCTCGGTATCACCGGAGGCCTTTGCCACCTCCAGAGCCTTGTCGGAGATTATCGTGGCAATGGGAAGATCGATATTCTCGGCATACTCAGCATCCAGAAGCTCACAGGAAAGAGCGTTGAGGACATTTATATCCTCGGGTGTGAGTACATGATCCTTTGCAAGCATGGGATAGAGATCATTTTCAAGGAAATCCCTGTTTTCATCCGCCAGTTCTCCAATGACCATGAAGTTTTCCTGGAGACGCATTATGTATGTGTCGGTCTCGTCATTTTCATCGATCATGGGAGATGAAAGGACACGGATCCTCTTCATGCGCTGCACGTAATCGTGGATGTTTTTTTCAATGCTCTTTCCGTGATAGGAAAGACCATAAAGAGCGCTGTATTTTTCGCGGATGTAGGTGAGGAATTCCTCTGCGCCGGGATCCTTTCCGGTGATATCCCTGATCCACTCGGCGGGAGTCAGCCTGTCTGCCTTGCAAAACACGTGGTCTCTCATCCAGGCGTTGATGCCGGAAAAATCACCGGCAGCTATTGCCGAATCTACATCAATAGCTTCCCTCATGGCATTTGCGAACATGACGGAATAGAAATTGCCCAGGGCATAATCCGGGAAGTATCCGAAGCCCGAAGTCCAGTGGCTGTCCTGGAGCACTCCAAGTACGTCGTTGGGAGGAGTGATACCAAGGTATTTTTCGTATTTTTCGTTCCAGATGCGTGGAATGTCGGAGGCGTCTATCCTGCCCTCCACCAGATCCTTTTCTATCTCGTAACGGATGATGATGTGAAGGGTGTAGGTAAGCTCGTCGGCGTCCATTCTGATAAAGGAAGGGCGCACCACGTTTACCGCCTCATAGAGCTCGAATTCCGTCACATCGTAGAAGACCTGAGGGAAGACTTCTCTGAGCTTGGGATAGATGAACCTGATAAAGGCCTTTGAACGGCCTATGATATTTTCGTAGAAACGGGCAACTGACTCATGCATTCCCATGGTCTTCTGGGTATAAAGATAGTACTCGAAATCCTCTGCCGGCTGAAGCTGCTCAAAGAGAGCATGTCCGCACTCGTGGAGTATGGAATAGATGTTGCACATGAGGTTTTCGGGCTCAAACTGGGATGCGATGCGGATGTCGTCCCGGCTTATCATCTCCGAGAAGGGGTAGTCGCCGGTGGTCATGCCTCCCCTCTCTCTGTCAAAGAGAAGAAGGTCCATAAGATACTCGGCGATCTCCTGCTGCTGTTCGTCACGGACCTTTCTGTAGAGGAAATCGGTGCGGACAAACTTTCCCTTTTCCTCAATGGCGCGAAGCAGCTCCGAAAGCTCTTTGCCGCACAGGCCGAACATCTCGTCAAAGTCGGCGGTGGTGATGCCTCTTTCGTACTCCTCAAGCATCCTGTCGTAGATACCGCATTCCTCGCCCTCGGGCATCTCCCAATGGGATACCCTCTCTATCTCCGAGGCACAGATGTTACTCAGCGGTTCACAGTATATGGAGTAATCTCCCTCTGCATGAGCCCGGGTCCAGGCTTCGTTCGCCTCATCCCTGGCCAGCTCGTTTTTTTCGTTTAACTCGGCGGGGTAGTTTTTCTCGCGAAGATATTCGCGGTACAGACGATCCTCAAGGGCTGCGTCAAGCTCCCCCAGCTCGTCCCTGTGGTCGTGGAGCCAGATCACTCCCTCGGTAAATTTGGAAGTTTTTCTCAGTCTGTAGGCTATGGTCCCCAGAAAAACGCTTTCCTCTCCGGCGCCCTGACGGCCTGCGTCCGGACACACGGTGACGCGGTCAAAACTTATCTTGGTGGCTGCCCTGTTCAGCAGGGCAATCTCAGACAATATGGATTTTACATCTGCCAGTACATCTTCAGTCCTTTTACCCATTATTTCCTCCGGGGATCCGCCACGGGGCAGATCATAATACGATCCTGATATCGGTCAGGGCTACCTGATCACCCGTGAGGGCGATGTAGACCTTGTCCACAGGCTCGAAGAGTGTGGTGGTGTTTTCCACCTTTATGCCAAGATTTTCCGTCTTAAGGAAGATCCTGTTCCCCTTTCTCTCAACCGAGACCTCGCACTCCATACCCTCAAGGTTGGCGGCCTTCCACTGATCCCAGCCGGGGAAATTTTCTCCCCTCTTCATGATGAAACGGTTCTGTGCAGCCTCATTGGTCTCGTCGTTTTCGCCGTTAAGCTTTATGAGAGCATATTCCACGTACCCCTCTCCGTTTACCTTTCCGTCATCGGAGCGGAAGATCACAACGTAGGGGCAGTGCCATACCAGACAGGCACCGGGAAGGCTCATGGTGTGGAAGGCAAGGGTGAATTTATCGTCGATCTCGATGCCCTCCGTGGAAGCGGATCTGGTGCGGTCTATCTGAATGTTCATTATATCAGATTCCATATGATCTATAAAGCTTGCCTGATCGGCTATCCTGGGGATGTCCTCGGGACCCACCTCTTCGTCAAGGGATTTCACAGAGATGTCGGTGATGTCGACATTTTCTCCGGTGATGCCTATGTAGGCGGATTTGGTGCCGTCGGGCAGTGCTATGACTATCTCTTTTGAAAAGCGTGGACCGGTCATTTCCAGCTTCAGGTGATCGTCAAACCTGAAGGCGATTATCTCATAGGACTCGGGCTTGTCGCTCCGCCGTTTGCTTTCGTCGCCGATCTCGGTAAGGTCCAAGATACGGGCAGCCCTGGCAGCGGTGTTTATCATATGCTCGTCAAACCATATCTCTCCGTACTCAAGATAATTGTAGGCGCTGATGGTCCTATCATCCGTGTGGACCCTTCGGTCATAGGAGTCAAAGAGAACAATGGAAGGAGCGGAAAAGCCCTCTTTCTTTTTCAGGTTTGATACACTCTTGAAGCTGACACACTTGACATAGTTTTCCACCGGGATCCCGATGGATATCACATCTCTGTATTCTCCGCAGGAGAGGGAGGTTTCAACAGGAGTCTCCTCCGCGTCGAGGCCGGCCCCCGCTTCGATATCCAGGATCTTTATCATGAGTCCCGCATATACGGGATCAAAGTCCTCTCCCGAACCCTTTACCATTGCTTCCCTTGCCACAAAGGGCGGGAATCCGTCGCTGAACCTGGTCCTGGTGCTCATGGAGACAAAGGCTCCCGCAACCTTGACGATGCGGGCTATCTCGGGGATATCCTCTCCCTTCAGCCCTTCGGGGTAGCCGGTTCCGTCGTATTTTTCGTGGCAGTAGTAGGCTGCCTGGGCCAGGAAGGGATATTCGGGGATGGTCTCAAGGATCTCTTTTCCCAGTGTGGGATTTTTCTTAAGCTCTTCCATATCCGAATTTTCATCTTCACGGACAAAGACCAGATCCGTGTCCGAGAGAGCTATCCTGCCTATGTCATGAAGGAGACCTGCATAGTATGCCTTTTCACAGTCCTCCTCGCTCTTTCCGTTCATGGCCGCAAGGCGCTTTGCGCACTCGGCGATCTTTATATAATAGCCTTTGGAGTACTCGTCCCTTTTTTCAAGGGCGGTGATAAAGGCCGTAGCCGTGCGGTTGAAAAGCCTGCTCAGCTCCTTTTTTTCATTGAGCATGTTCTGTATCTCGATATCGTGCGCACGGACCACGGTCTCATTAATATCAAGATAGGCAAAGATATAAAGTGAGATGGAAACCACTGCCATAGCCATATTTACAATGGATATACCGTAGGCAAATATCTGGACTATTCCGCAGACTATCGGCACAAAGATGTACAGCACAAGGGACAGGTAAATAAACCTGCTGAACATCTTTTTATACTGTCTGATGACGGTGTAGAGGATAAGGGGCCCCAGCACGGGTATGATGTATGCGATGATGAAACCGCGCCCTCTGTGATATACGTTGTTCGCATCAAAGTAATAATATAAGCCGGTAAGAGCCGAAACCACTGCAAGCAGCATACCCACAACAGATGCCGCGGTGACGGCCCTTATCCTCAGGGGCAGCTTTTTCATCTCCCCTTCGTTTTTCAGATAGTCGGAAAGATAAATGGAAAAGCCGAACACTACGGATGAGGTCAGGAAGAAGACCATGAAGTTGCTGACCCTTACCATCATAAATCCGGTAAAGTCCGTTTTGCCCGAATAAACATAGCACTGACGGTCAAACCCGAGAAGGAAGAGGGCAATAACCTCCATCAGCATAAGGATGGCCTTCCTGGTCTTTGACAGAAAGCGGGTAAAGATAAGCAGCACGATCTGCCCTGCGCAGATACCGCAGAGCATCAGCATGATATTCAGTTGGTTTTCCTTGATGAGCTCAAACATTCAGTGCTTGCTCCGTATGTATTATTTGCCATGGACCAGGAAGAATTTGCTCAAGTTGCTGAGCAGTTCTTTCTTGTCTATGGTCTTGAGGAAGTAGCCCTCGGGCTTAAGGTTCACAACTGCCATAACGCTTTCACGGTCACTCTTTCCCGTGAGGAAGATGACCGGTATGGACCGGGTCTCGGGATCGCTTCTCAGCATCTCAAGAACCTGGGGGCCGCTGGTGACGGGCATCTCGTGGTCAAGGAGTATCAGGTCCACCTTGTTCTTTCCCAGATACTTGATAGCCTGAAGTCCGGAGCTGGCCATGGATACATTGTATTCGTCCTTGAGCCATTCACGGACAAGCTTAAGATATCCGGTGTCGTCATCGACCACCAGGATACTTTTCTTAAAGATGCCGGCTGCCGCTTTGATCAGGTAATCCGCGACTGTCTTTGCAAATTCGTCGTTATCCACCGGTCGGATAAAGGAGGCGTAGACCATATTCGGAGGAATACGGTCGGCCAGCAGATGGACCTGTGCCTGCTCTCCCACCAGTATGAGCTGAAGATTATGCTCTTCCAGCTTTTCCAGGAGGAAATGGAACACATCCTCCCGGGGCTTTTCATCTTCTCCCATACAGAGAATGACAAGTGCCGTCCCCTCCATATTATGATTTATGTCATTGATGGTAAAGGGCACGAACTTGCAGGGCGTTCCGCTGTCCGACGCTTTTTTGACCAGCACTCTCGCTATAAAGGTTTCCTTTTCTCCGAGAAGTATCACTTGAAAATCAGCCATTTTTCTCTCCTATTCTCCGATAAGTTCTTCCATGCCGTCCCAGTCAAGGTCCGAAAGCATTTGGGTCAGCTTATTTACTTTCTTTTCAACATCTGGAGGCAGCTCACATTCACCCAGCTGGTCAAGAACCATCTCCGTCGCATCGTAGTCCATCTGGGGAATGACCTCAGCAAGCACGGTAAATGCTTCCTTCAGCTCCCCATCGGATATGGGCTTTTTATCCTTCTTTTCTTCCTGTCCCTTCAGCCCCTTAAGCTTTTCCTTAAAGACTTCATACTCATCCATGAGTTTATCGGCATTTGAATCAATATAATCCATATCCTCCTTGTCGCCCGCTGCCTCCAGGGCTGCGGCGGACTCGGAAAGGGACAGCGCTCCTATTATCCTGGCGGAGCTCTTCAGGGCATGGACCTTTATGGTATACAGCCTGATATTTCCGGATCCAAGGGCATCCCTTATAACCTCTGCGTTTGAATCAATGGTGTCGAAGAACAGGTTAAGGGCAAATATGAAACCGGGAACACCGCCGGAATTTTTGATGCCGTCAGGCACCGACAGGTCTTCCACATCGTAAAGCCATTTCAGATCCTCCGGTATCTCGGTGATCTCTTCCACAACATCTGCGGCGGTGGGCTTCTTCATGATCTCCTCGGGGAGATGCTTCATGATGGTGCGTTCAAGAGCTGCGGAATCCACGGGCTTTGACAGGTATCCGTTGAAGCCCTTCGAAATGTAGAAATCCTCGCCCGCAGTGGCGTTGGCGGTAAGGGCGTAAACCGGAAGATCCGGATCGATCTCTCTGATCCTGGCCACCGTCTCTATTCCGTCCATGCCGGGCATCATATGATCCAGAAGGACCACGTTGAATTTTGTCTCGCTTATCTCTTTCAGACACTCCTCGCCGCCGGAGGCAGTGGTGACAAAGACGCCCGTAGCCTTAAGAAGTCCCTTGATGACGCTCAGGTTCATAGGGGTATCATCCACCACCAGAATGTCCGCATCGGGTGCCACAAAGAGTGGTACGTAAGGTCCCTTTACAGCCTCTTCGTCGTGTTCCATGAAGACGCCGATGGGAGTTTTGTCCACTATCCGCTGTTTCAGGGTGAGGATGAATTCCGAGCCCTTGCCGTAGGTGCTCTCGCATGTCAGTGTGCCGCCCATCATCTCTGCGAATCTTCTGGAGATATCAAGGCCCAGACCCGTTCCCTGGATGGCGCTGTTCTTCTGTTCATCCAGGCGCTCATATGCGGTAAAGAGCTTTTCGATCTCTTCTTCCTTAACGCCTATACCCGTGTCCTTTACGGAGAAGCGGAGGGTGCATTCATCGTCATATCTTTCCATCATGGAAACGCCCAGGGCAAAGCCGCCCACGTCGGTGTACTTAAGGGCGTTGGTCAGCAGATTGAGCACTATCTGCTTTATCTTTCCGCTGTCACCGTAGAGCCGCCTGGGAAGGATCTCGTCGATGCACACATCGAAGGCAAGCTCTTTCTCGGTACTGCGCATCCTGATCATGGACACGATGGATCTGAACATATCATGAGTGTCATATTCCTGCTCAACCAGATGCATCTTTCCGGACTCGATCTTTGACATGTCCAGCACGTCGTTTATGAGGGAGAGCAGGGATTCGGAGGCATTCCTTATATCCATGGAGTAGTTCATCATGGACATGAAATAGGGCTTGGGCACTCCGGTGGCATCCTCCCTTAAGGCCATCTCGTTCATTCCCATAATGGTGTTTATGGGGGTGCGGATCTCATGAGACATATTTGCAAGGAATCTGGACTTGGCACTGTTTGCCCTCTCCGCATCCTCCTTTGCAACTCTAAGCTCGTCGTACTGCCGCTTTACCACGGTCCTCTTAATAATGTTCCATGCAATGATAGACGTGAGGAAAATAACAAGCAGCAACGACATCAGTCTGAAGGCAGGCATCTCCATAAGCCTTGCCTTTTTTTCGAACCGGTATACGTTGTCCAGAAGCTCGATCCTGCCGGTGGAGTCGGTAACCTTTATGTGGAGCTTGTAATTTCCGTATTCAAGCCCGGTGTATTCCAGGGGAGTCAGCTTGCTCCTGCCGGTGTTGACACCCTCGTATTCCCTTCCCTCGAAATAGATGTGTACGGTGGGATCCGAGAGTGAGTAGTCGAGCACAGAGGCTGTTATCTTTAATCTTCCGGGAGTTGAGGGAAGCTTGTAGATACCGGTGGCGTCGGGCTCAAGGGGCTTTTCACCGTAGTACACGGACTGAATGGAAGCCCTAAGGGGTGTTCTGTCCACGGGAAAAGCGTCGGACTTTATCCTGCAGACCCCGCTTCTGCAGGGTATGTAGAGGTAGCCGTCATCGCTGATGGCGCCGGAGGAATTCGATGTGGGAGAGCCGGGAAGCCCGTTGGCAACGGTGTAAAGCCTGTAGCTGTCCACCTTGTCTCTGAGCAGCTCCATCACGTCCACCACATAGAGTCCGTAGGATGAGATGATCCACGCGTCATCTTCATGGAACATGATGTCGTAATTGTTGTTGTAGGGGAAGGTGGTTACCTGGGTTATCCTGCCGTTCTGCAGATACTGAAGGGAGTTTGAGGTTATGATCCAGTAAAGTCCCCTGACCCTGTCTTTTTTGATCCTGCTGATAACATCGCTGGTAAGCCCGTCGTCTCTGCCAAGGCGCCGGATGCTGCCCTCCCTGGGGATCACCAGAAGGCCGTCTCCGTCACTTCCCGCGTATATATCTCCGTTATCCCCCTCTTCCACCGTGAGGAAAACGGTGTTTTTTATGCCGCTCTCGGCTCCGTAGGTGGCCGTGACCTCAAAGTTGTCGATCACCGCAAGGCCGTTGTTGGTGCCCACCAGGACTCTGCCGTCTTTGCATACGGTTATGCATCGTATCTTGTCATCCGGGAGGCCGTCCTTTTCGCCGAAATCAGTGATCCACCCCTCCTTTGAAAGGTGTATAAGTCCTTTGCTTCCGCTGAAGGTGCCGATCCACAGATCGTCGGCATTTCCCCTGGCCAGGCAGCGGACCCTTGAGGCACCCGTATGGATCGTCAGCTCGCTTCTCTCCTGTTTACCGCTGCTGTCTATGACGCGCAGGCCGCTGTCCGTGCCCAGATATGTTTTTCCGTTGTAAAAACATACGGCGTTAACAACCTCTTCGGGGATACCGTATTCTTTATAAAGGTCCTCGAAGCAGTTGGTAACGATCTTCATGATACCCTGGGTGGAGGATGCGAACCACATATTCCCCTGAAAATCGGAGGTCATCATCTCGATGCCGCTCTTCATGGGAATACCCTCCAGAAGATGGAACTGGCTGTTCTCATCCAGGTATCCGACCATCTCGGTGGATGCTATCCAAAGGCGGCCGCACTCATAAGCCAGCCAGTGGACTCCCGTAAGAGGAGCGATCTCTATCCGCTCCATTTTTTCCGCAAGGTCGCCGAAGAAGCCGTGGTAGATCACATTGCTCTCCGTGCCGATGTAAACAAGACCGTCGGACCGGGGGTCGGCGAGTATGGATGTGATGTTTTCCATGCCCAGGTTCTCGCCGCTGAAGGCAGCGGTAACACTGCCGTCTTCGATCCTGAATATAAAGCCGTTCTTTGTCTGTCCGTAGATCCTGCCCCTGGAATCGGAATCCAGCCTTAAGACTCTGTCTCCGTTGATGCGGGGGTCGTCCACTATATGTACTTCCATCCCGGGATCCACGTAGCATACGCCCGAGGTGGTACCCACGTAAACGTTGCCCAGATTGTCCTCGGCAAAAACCCTGATGGAGGATGAGGGCAACCCCTCCTTGTAGGTGATGCGGCGGATCTCATCTCCGTCCATGATCGTAACTCCGTCGTCGTTGGTGCCCACCCAGATGCGGGACTTGCTGTCCTCGAAAAGGCCCCGGCCGTTGGTGAGGCCCCCCGTGTTTTCCATGCGGACAAACTCGGAGCCGTCGTAGCGGATGATGCCGCTGTAGCTTCCGATCCAGAGATAACCGTCCTTTGCCCCAAGGATGTAATTGGCATCGGAGGTGGGAAGGCCGTTGGAGGCATCATAGATCACCGATGAAAAACCGGCGTTCTCGATCTGCCCGGTGGCTGCATAGCCGCCGCCCACCATCTCCTCTTCGGTGGCTTCGGGCGCCGCAAAAACAGCCGCGGGAGCCATGAGGAAAGCCAGAACATATATGATTGTGAAAATTGCTATCCCTGCTTTTTTCATCCTGTTATACTTCGCGGTTATACTTTCTGAACACGATCTTTATCTCGTCCAGTGAATCCATAAAGGCCTCAACACACTTGGGGTCAAACTGTGTTCCCTTGCCCTCTTCTATGATGGACAGCGCCTTTTCAAAGGGAAAGGCGGGCTTGTAAACCCTGGCAGAGGTCAGGGCGTCAAACACATCCGCCACCGCCATGATCCTGGCGGACAGAGGGATGACCTCGCCGTGAAGCCCCTCGGGGTAGCCCTTGCCGTCCCAGCGCTCATGGTGATAGGCCGCCATGTTGCGGGCTTCCTTGAGGTAGTTCTCACCGCCCACGGTGCTGATGGCGTCTTCCATTATCCTTTTGCCGGCAGCAGCGTGGGTCTTCATGATCTCATATTCTTCGTCGTTGAGCTTTGCGGGCTTATTCAGAACTCCGTCGGGGATGTTGATCTTGCCCACATCGTGAAGAGGTGCGGAGCGGACCACGTCGGACATGAACTTGGGCGTGATCTTTTCGGGGTAATAGCCCTTTTTCTTGAGACCTTCAACGATTATCTTTACGTATGCGGCGGTCTTCTGGATATGAGCGCCTGTATCGGAGTCACGGTTTTCCACCATGTCTGCCATGGTGATGATAAGTCCGTCCTGCATCTTTGATGTGGAATCCGAGAGCCTGCGGATGCTGCGCATCTGCTCTGCCTGATCAAGTGTCATCCTGCATATGGATCTGTAAAGCTTTTCGATCTCATCTCCGGTGCGGACCCCGATCTTTCGCAGGTTCTTTACTCTTTTATCCAGGCTTTCCTGGGTGATGCCGACTTTGGAGAAGGCATCGACGCCCTCGGTGATGGAGTTTATGGGGAGTATTACCTGATACTGCAGCAGCCATATGATAAACACCACCAGAAGTATGAAAAATCCCAGGAAAACCGAAATCACCTCGGCCAGGAAGCTGCGCTCCATGGCGTTGAGGCGGCTGATGTCCACATCGGCGCCCACGTAGCAGACGCACTTCCCGGAGTCATCATAGACAGGCTCATAGGCTGTCAGCAGGTGACCGAATCTGTCGTTTGTGATGATGGGGTCCACCCGCTCCCCGGCCAGAAGATCATCGATCTTGTCCTTAAAACCTTCGTCGAACGGGAGCACGGCGCCGATCTCATCGGCGTCTACATTTTCCGTATCAAGGTCGAATACCACATGTACTCCGTCCTGTTTGATCTTGTAGACGTAGATGTAGCATATGTCCGTGGAACCGTTGAGCACGCCGGCCAGCAGTTCCTTTGTCTCGGTATAACCCTCGGCTTCTTCGCCGTTTTTGAGGAAGTCGTCTATGCGGTCGGCGGGTATTAGCCGGGCTGCGATCTCGGCTGTTCCCTGGGCGATGCGGGTGTGATCCCTGATGACCGTCTTGTTGTAGACGGCCATACCAATGCCGGTGGCTGCCACCGCAACGGTTATGAGGGACAGGCCGAAAACGTGGAAAACCTTTGTCTTCAGGGACATAACGCGGATGCCCTCTTCCGACCCTGTCAGGGCTTCGTCGACGTCCTCGAGGGGAGTCTGCATCCAGCCCGTAAAGGTAAAGAAGTGATAGCAGCCTTCGGGTATGATCTTTATGATCATCACGGAAAGGATCACCGTGATAGTCTTGTCAGGAAGATCTGTGAGGATGTTTGAGATAATGTTTGAAAGTCCGGCGCCGAACAGACCGGTTTCGTAGATCACCCCGGCCAGTGGTGCACTGTCAAAATCCAGACCCTCCATGAACCAGGGCATAAGGCAGCCCAGACCGCCGCCGATAAAGGTAAAAACAAGAATGGAACCCAAACAGCCAATGATCTTTTTGAACCAGCCCCTCTGGGAAAGATTCGCGGCCGCTAAGGCGATCAAAACATTGAGGACACCGTAGTAAAGGGCGGTGGGGTCCGAGAAACTCTTTATGATATTTGTGGCGAAACCGACCAGAACACCGGGCAGGTAACCGCCCATGGCGGCAACCGCAACAGTGCCTACAGTATCGAGGTACAGGGGTGTTTCAAAGGCTGCTGCACCTGCTCCCAAAAGGAGGTTCAGTCCCACCCCGGCCCCGCACAGCAGCAAAGCTGTTAAATTAGGCCGTTTCCGAAAGATAGATTCTGCTCGCATAATCTATTTGATTATAACACTTTTACCCCCATTCTGTCAGCAAAAGCTCTGTATCTATTTTTGTGTAAAAAATCTCCGGAATGTTTTATAATATAAGCAGTTTTTTCAATCGTCAGATTTCAAAAGACAGAGGAGGAAGGTATGTTCAACAAAAAAGACAATCGGGTTCAGGTACTTGAAGAAGAAATCGCTGCCCTCAGAGAAGAGGTCGAGCAGCAGAAACAAAAGGCGGACAGGCATTATCGTATGCTCAGATCCGTAAACAATTCCACCCACCTTTCCGTATGGTTCGTCTATTTTGACGAGGAGGGGAACCCCTCAGGCGTGCGCTTCACCGAGGAGATGCGCCGGACCCTGGGATATGCTTCCCATGAACTGAAGGACAGTGTTGACGGCCTCACGGGCCTGATCCATCCGGAGGATCTGGACAGGGTCATGACGGCATATCAGAACGCCATCGTAAACCGCAACGCAAAATACGACATAGATTACAGGCTTCAGACAAGGAACAACGGGTACAGGATGTTCCACGCAGCCGGCGAATGCGTCCGCAGGAACAACGGCAAGCCGGATTTCTTTATCGGCACCTTTACCGACATCCAGGATCAGATAGAGACCAGGGATGTGCTCGAGGTCAGCAACAGGCGCCAGGATGCGGTGGATCTCATGATGCTGGAGGGTTCCTGGAGCATGGACCTCACCAAGTACGCCATCGACGATCCCTCGTCTCCCATGGTTTTTTCATCCCAGTTCAAAAATATACTGGGGTATTCAGGTTCCCATGATTTCCCCGATGTGATGCAGTCATGGATCACAAAGATCCACCCCGACGATGTTCAGGGCGCATCCGAGGCCATGGGCAAACAGCTCTCCGATCCTTCCGGCAAAACCGTCTTCGACATGGAATACCGCATGAAGCACAAGGACGGCGAATACCGCTGGGTGAGGGCTTCCAGCACCGTTGTATGGTCACATGACAAGCGCACCCCTCTCATGGCTGCCGGCACCATTTTGGACATAACGGAAGAAAAGACAAACCAGCTTAAGTTCCGGGAGGAAATGGCACCCAAGATCGAATCCCTCAGAAACGGCATCACCGAGGTGGCATCAGCCGTGAGGGCCGCCGCACAGAAGATGAACGATGTCACCGAACAGCAGTTGTCCATTACCCGGGCCGCAGAAAAGATAGAGGCCTCCGTGGACGCATCCATGGATATCATCAGCAGCATCAAGTCCATTGCTGACCAGACCAACCTGCTGTCGCTCAACGCCTCCATCGAGGCCGCCCGTGCAGGCGATGCGGGCCGCGGATTTGCGGTTGTTGCAGGGGAGGTTCAGAACCTGTCCAGCTCCTCCAAGGAGACAACGGATCACATCTCCGGCATACTCGGGGAAATGAACAAGTCCATAAAGGATATGATAAACAAGATCTCGGAGATCAGCGAAAACGTATCCTCCGAAAACACAGAGATGGAAGAGATCAACACCACCATCGAAAAGCTTCACGACTTTGCGAATGAGATCGGTGATATGGTCTCAACCCTTTATCAGTAAAGTGTACATGTGATACGCATCACATCTGGTGTCTTACCACCTTGTATTCATCACCGTCGCGATAGTATGGGCAGGCCTCATGGGACCTGCCCATTAACCTTGCGTAATCGTCCTCATCCATGTCGGCTTCACAGACGTATTCCTCGTATTCTTCATCATAGGCATAATAAGCACAGTTTTCGCACATGATCGTTCTCCTTTGGGATATTGTGTGTCTTATATATCAGATACACCCGCTGAGGTGAGGATCTTTAAACAATTCTATTCTTCTTCTATATCTTCGGACTTCCTGTTTTTCAGCAGAAGTCTGAAAAGTCTGCTGTGATGCAGCAGGAAAACCGATACCAGCAAAAACAGATGGACGTAAAAGACTCCCACTATGTAGTAATTCTTTTCAAGGAAGAATCCGTTCCCGAAACCGTAATAGCAAAGAGCCCCCGTAAGACAAAGTCCCAGAACAAGCATGAAGAAGTTTGACAATGCCCTTCCCATGGTCTCCAAAAAGTCCCTGAAGGATGCGTCAAAGTAGATGAAACGGCCCACCATAAGTCCCAGGTAATACATCATCACCGGGCTGTATTCGCTCTCGTCGCCTATGCGGTTCAATATCACAAGGATCGCTATGGCGTAAAACATGGCCAGCAGTCTGACGGATGCCTTTTCACCCTTGTCTATGAACTTAAGGGGTATGATCAGCCTGTCCAGAATGGAATTGAGCACGCAGGAGAGGCAGATGAACAGCAGGAGCACAAAGTCCTTGTAGTCCGTCCAGATGCTGTAAAAGACGGCGTAACCGCCATCCAAAGCCTCACCGGGCAGATCCGAGAGAAGTGAATAGAGGTGATTCATGATGATGTAGGAGCAGGAGAAAAACATGGCGGTGGATCCGGAGATTATCATCTCGAAAAAGAGCTGGATCCTTGCAAAAACCGCTTCGCATCCCTTTCTCTCCCCTTCCTCCTGCGGGCTTCTTTTTTTGAAGCCGGATAATATCACCGCAACTCCGGCGACAAGGAAGGCACATATCAGTGTCAGGAGGAGGGATGCCCCCCAGAAAATAAGTTTTTCCTTTACGGTAAAGTCCGGATTAATATAAGCGTCTATCGTCATCTCTTTTTCTTGTCCTCGTGTATCTTCTGCGTTTTCTCTTTGCTGCTCTGAGTGCCGCTGCGGTGGCAATAAGCGCTGCCAAAAAGGCAGCCCCTATGATAATAAAAGAGATACGTTCAATGCCGTGATTTTTTTCGTCCTTTGTTTCTTCCTCAAGGGCTGCCAACCGCGGCTCCTCCTTTGGCACCTCCTCTTCAGCCTTCTGTGAAAGGGCGGTGAGCCACAGTGTATTGCTCTCGGTCATGCCGTCAAACAGGTTGTAGACCCTGATGGAAACTCCGGACGCCCTGCCCGGAGCAAGCTTTGCCTCGCACACAAACTCTTTATCATATTTCCCTTCAAAGTAATCGTATCCGGGTATTCCGATGCGGCCGCTGTAGGTCAGCCCACCGTCAACCGAATAGTCGTAGTAGAGCAGAAAGGTGTCGTAATCCTCCGCCTTTACGCGGATGTAGGCTGTGTCTCCCTCCAGCTTATCCAGTCCGATCTCGCAGTAGTCGGGGTCCGAGGATTTATTGAAGGCATAACTTTTGTCTATGGAAACATTCCTGTTTATCTCGGGAGTCTCGCCGTCTTTTTTCAGTCCGAAATATCCGGCGATGACCTTTGCATCCGTCTCGGCAAAGTGGCGCAGCTCACTGTCTTCATCGGCATACCCGATGTCCGTTTCGTTGTCCAGATGGCAGTGCTCCAGGATCACGCAGGGTATATCCAGCAGGGTGGATTCCCTGATTATGCCGTAGTAGTTTGAACCGCTCTTATTAAGCCTGGTCTTTGCCCCTCTGATGTAAAGTCCCTCATCCTGCCAGGCGTGCAGCATGGGTATGGCAAAGTCAAAGCCCTTATCCAGCAAGGGCTCCTCCGAGGGTATCCAGACCTCCGATCCGTAAAGGTCATGATTCGGCGAAGCGTTATAGTGGACGCTGAACATAAAATCCGCGGATACGGATTTTGCGAAATCCGCCCTCTCCTTAAGGGGAAGCTCCACATCCTCTTCCCTGGTCATAAAGACCTGCACATCATCATAGCCGGAGAGCTCTTTGTACAGATACTTTGCGGTCTGCAGGGTCATGTTCTTCTCGACGCGCCCGCAGAGATCCTCTATGGTTCCTTCGTTTTCTCCTCCGTGTCCCGGATCTATGACTATTGTGATCACGTTGTTCCTCCGAAAACAGCCCGGAGGGTTTCCCCTCCGGGCCGGGTTGGTATTACAAAGGTGTACTAATTAAAATTTTCGCAGATAATCGGCCGGATTGCAACTCATATTCTGCTATTTTTCGAGGCTTTTTTTGATTTGTCACGGTTTCGTACAGCCCCCTTGAAATGCGCTCTATTCTGAATTATACTCCCTATGGATCAAGGGAGATTTTATGAAGCTTTTAAATGAGTATCTGCGGGAAAAATTTGGATGTAAGGTTTACAAGGTTTCCCTCAACGGAGGTTTCACCTGTCCCAACCGGGACGGCACCCTGGACACAAGGGGCTGTATTTTCTGTTCACAGGGTGGCAGCGGCGAGTTTGCCTCCGACCCTTCTCTTGACATTACACGACAGATCGAGGAGGGTAAGAAACGAGTCAGGAGCAAGACCGGAGACGGAAAGTATATTGCCTATTTTCAGGCATACACCGGTACGTATGGGGATGTGGAAACCTTAAGACGCCTGTATACTCAGGCACTGTCCCACCCCGAGGTGGTGGCTCTGTCCATCGCCACCAGGCCGGACTGCCTCAGCTATGAGGTGCTGGAGCTTCTTTCAAAGCTTAATAAGATAAAGCCCGTATGGGTGGAGCTCGGGTTGCAGACCGTAAACGAAAAAACGGCCGTCTATATCCGCAGGGACTATGAGCTGGCGGTTTTTGACGACGCCATGGAAAGGCTTAAAAGAGCTGGTATAGAAACTATAGTCCACGTGATAATCGGCCTGCCCGGCGAAGGGCTTGATGACTATATCCGAACAGTGAAATATGTCTGCGATCACGGGGCTTCCGGTATAAAGCTCCAGCTTCTGCATATTCTGAAGGGGACGGATCTGGAAAAGGAGTACCTTCAGGGCAGGGTACGGGTACTGTCGGAAGATGAATATATTGAAATCCTGCGGGAATGCGTGAAATACATCCCCGACAATGTGGTCATACACAGGCTGACGGGGGACGGAGATAAAAAGATCCTGGTGGCACCTCTTTGGAGCGGAAACAAAAAGAGGGTGCTGAACAGGATCAAACGTGAGATATTAAACCTTTGAGTTCAAAGGATTTGAAAATGGTCAGGTTCGAAGCCGGCGGAAATATACGGGGTGTAGGTCAGCGCTGCCTTTTGAGCCATCCTTTCCCGATACACAGAAAAATCCTGCCTTAGTCCCGGTCCAACGGCCGGGCACAGCGGTCATTTCCATGGCGGTGATACAGGGATCATTTTCGGTCCCATAGCATATCCTTACTCTCTCCTTCGGGAAGAGAACGCCGTTTTCACCGATATCGGCCGTTCCCACCCGTTCAACAATATACTTTAGCGTGACCGCCTTTGTATCTGTGCTCAGGCTGCCTATCTCTTCCATCTCTTTGTATCCATAATGATATGGAACAGACTCAGGGCAGCCTCAGTGTTTGCAATGTGAACGATGGGATAATGGATATATTCTCGATTTCGGGCTTCATTCAGTTTTTAAATATTCTGTGATAAGGAGATCGATTTGGAAAGTCTTATAGTAGCGTTTAATGCAGTTGTCCCCTTTATAGTCTATCTGCTGCTTGGTATGATCTCAAAACGGCTTAAGGCAGTGAGGGAACCGTTTCTCAAAGAACTGAACGGTGCAGCATTCAAGGTTTTCTTTCCCTTTATAATGTTCAACAATCTTTATGATGTGGATTTTTCTGCTCTGAAGGGAGCGGGATATGTAATCTTTGCCATTGTTTCGACACTTGCCGTCATAATACTGGCATTTATCGCAGTGCCCTTTTTTGTAAAGGAAAATCCCAGGCGCGGTGTCGTTATTCAGGCTATATACCGGAGCAACTCCGTACTGTATGCGATCCCTCTTGCCACCAGTGTGCTGGGTCAGGAAGGCGCCGCCATGGCCAGCATAGTTGTGGCCTTTCTTGTCCCCATGTATAATATCGTGTCGGTTCTGATCCTTGAGTATTACAGTCAGAGCTCGGTGACCGCCGGTAAACTCATTCTAAACATTCTGAAGAATCCGCTGATCATAGGAGCCATCACCGGTGCGATCTTTAACCTTTCACCTCTGACCATGCCGGAATGTCTGGCCGGGCCCATCTCGGTACTTTGCAGCATGGCAACTCCGCTGGCCCTCTTTGTCCTGGGAGGCACCCTTAGGTTTTCCGATATCAGGAAAAACCGTGTTCCCCTGACCGTCGGAATCGCCCTCAAGCTTATTGTGATCCCCGGCATCATTGTCTTTATAATGAGTATGATGCGCATGGGCCCCTCGGAGCTGTTTGTGGTATTCTGCATGTTTGCCACTCCCGTAGCCGCCGCGTCCTACCCTATGGCTCAGAGCATGGGAGCGGATGCTGACCTAGCAGGAGAATACGTGATGATCTCCACTCTACTTTCGATCCTCACGATCTTTGTATGGATACTGATCCTCAGGAATATAGGATCGATCTGACAGGACCGGCTTCGTTTTCACTTGCGCTCGCCTATCAGCTTCTCCATCCAGATCATATTATACCAACGGTCAAACTTGTATCCGCATTTGTGAAACTCTCCCACCCCGGTATAGCCCATATGCTGATGAAAATGTTCGCTGTTTCTTGTAAGATACTCATCCTCAGCAATCGGATCCGCGATACAGGCATAAAGATTGATCATTCCAATTTTTCTCAATGCATCTTCCAAAGCAGTATATAATGCCCTGCCATATCCGTTTCCCCTTGAATCGCGATCCAGATATATCGTCACTTCGCAGCAATGATCATAAGCGGCTCTGCCTTTAAAAACACCGGCATATGCATACCCCTTGATCACCCCTTCCGCTTCTAAAACGAGATACGGGTATTTCTTCAAAGTGTCTTCAATACGGCTTCTAAACTCGCTCAGATCCGGTGTCTCATACTCAAACGATATTGCCGTGTTCTCAACATAATATGCGTATATTTCAAGAAGCCTCTTGGCATCATTTTTAGTAGCAATACGAATCATGATCTACCTCTCTTATTGAAATATCTGTCCCGGGAGCTTTTGCTTCTCCTTTTGCGGAAACCCTTTATCAAATTCTACCACATCCCAATAAACATCATACTCTCCATCATTCACAATACTTTCCAAGTCGGGATTATTGAGATAATTATGCTTTTTTTTAAATAACATATCAAGGCAAATATCCCTTCCCACCGCATTATATGCATACCGAATAATTTTCGACCTCGAGTCGAAAAAAGTATTGACATTCAAAATCAGTCATTGTAATATAAAACCGACCGGTAGTCGAATTTCTGGATCCGGCACTGAATGTAGTGGAGGAAGCAGCATGAAAAAGGGCGAAAAAAGGAAACTGGAGCTTCTGCAGATCGCATACAGGATGTTCCTGTCAAAGGGATACGGGAATACAAGCGTTGACGATATCATCGAAGAAGCAGGAATAGCAAAGGGAACGTACTACTACTATTTCGAGAGCAAGGAGCAGACACTCGAGGAAGTGATCGACATGATGCTCGATGCGGAAGAAGAAAAAGCACGGATGGTTGTTCAGGCGGATATCCCCATCGAACAGAAACTTGTCGGTGTCATCGCTTCATTCCGGCCGGATGCAAGTGAAGCTCCGATAAAGGAAGCGCTTCACGATACGGAAAATCTGATCATGCATGAAAAGATAAGAAACAAGCTGATCGCACGTCTCGTTCCTCTTCTTTCCGAGGTGGGAGAGCAGGGAAAAGCACAGGGGCTTTTTGAATGCGGCGATATTCCGGAAAGGGTCAGGGAGATCGTGATCCTCTCGAACGAATTGTTTGACGGACCGGCATACACCGAAACACAAATACGAGTATTCATCGACACGATCGAGCGGATATTGTACGCAAAACCGGGATCGATGGGATTTATAACACAGTTACTTCAAGGTTAAGGAGGTTATCAAAATGGAACATTATACTTACAGACCTGTAAGATTTTATCTGACTGTATTCGCATTCACATGGGGATTCTGGCTCATCTCACTTTTATTCAAGAATACCCCTCTTATGTTCGTTACGATGCTGCTGGGACTCATTGCACCTTCGGTCATCGCAGTCGTAACGATCCTGACTTCGAAAAACAAGATGCTGAAGGAAGATCTGAAGCGAAAACTTATCGGCTGCTATCGCATCAGACCGTTATACATTTTAATCGCCGTTGCGATCTTCGGCGTTGCTGTGGCGATTTCCATCGGCATATCTGTTCTTTTCGGAGGTTCACCCGATCAGTTTTCCTTTACAGAGGATTTCTCATTTTCGATCGGCGGAACATCGGCTCTTCTGACAATACTGCTCGCCTCAGTCATCGAAGAAGTGGCATGGCGCGGTTACGGCGAGGACGCGGTCGGACAGTATCAAACATGGTTTTGGGAATCGATCATATTTGCTTCCATATGGGCATGCTGGCATCTGCCGCTGTTCCTGATCCCCGGTACTTACCAATACACACTTACACAGCTCGGACCGATATATATCATCAATTTCCTGGTGAGCCCCATACCGACCGATTTTATCCAAACATGCCTGTATGTAAAGCACAGAAGAAGCATGCTGGCAACGATAATCTTCCATCTGTTCATAAACATATTCCAGGAAAAGATCGCAATGACTCCGGAAACAAAGATCATAGAGACGGGCGTTTTCTGTGTTGCATCGGCAATAATCGTTATCATCAACAAAGACATGTTTTTCGATAAGAAACATATCGGAAGGCTTCTTGAAATGCAGCTTGAGGAGGATGATCGCAGTGAAGACAAACTTCAAAAAGTTTCTCCTGCTGTGGAGCGGTGAGCTGATCTCCTCCATAGGCGGAGGGCTTACAAGCTTCGGACTTGGAGTGTATATTTTCAATGAAACGGGAAGTGCCGCAGGAATGGCCATGGTGACTCTGTTCGGATTCCTTCCGACTTTTCTTCTCGGGATACCGGCAGGCGTTCTTGCCGACAGATATGAC
>JAFYEL010000038.1 GCA_017544285.1 Lachnospiraceae bacterium
AGAAATTTGAAAACAAGATCTGGCTCGCATCCCCCTGCATGCACGGGGATGAAATGAAATATATACAGGAAGCCTACGACACCAACTGGATGAGCACGATCGGTAAAAACATCGACGAGGCGGAGCGCCTGGCAGCGCAAAAGACAGGCAGCGGTTTTGCTGTGGCTCTGTCCGCAGGTACCGCGGCTCTTCACCTGGCGATGAAACTTGCCGGCGTAAAGAGAGGGGACAGGGTCTTCTGTTCCGACGTGACCTTTGACGCCACTGTAAATCCCGTCGTATACGAGGGCGGAGAGCCCGTGTTCATAGACACGGAATACGACACCTGGAATATGGATCCCGAGGCTTTGGAAAAAGCCTTTGAGCTGTATCCCGATGTCCGGGTGGTGGTACTTGCCCAGCTATACGGGACCCCCGCAAAAATGGATGAGATCCTTGCGGTCTGCAAAAAGCATGATGCCATCCTTATCGAGGATGCCGCCGAGTCCTTCGGTGCTTCCTACAAGGGCAGACAGACCGGAAGCTTTGGAAAATACAATGTCATCAGCTTTAACGGAAACAAGATAATAACCGGTTCCGCCGGCGGCATGCTTCTTACGGATGATGAGGAGGCCGCAAAAAAGGTGCGCAAGTGGTCCACCCAGGCAAGAGAGGCGGCACCCTGGTACCAGCACGAGGAGCTGGGATACAACTACCGCATGAGCAATGTCATAGCGGGCGTGGTAAGGGGACAGATTCCTTACCTTGAGGAGCATATAGAGAGAAAGAGAGCAATATATGAGCGCTACCGTCAGGGATTTAAGGATCTTCCCGTTTCCATGAATCCCTACGACGAAAAGAACAGCGTTCCAAACTTCTGGCTCTCCTGCATGATAATAGACAGGGATGCCATGTGTCCCCAGGTCCGCTCGGAAAGGGAGGCACTTTATCAAAAGGTTCCCGGGAAGAGCTGTCCCACCCATATTCTTGAGACCCTGGCACAGGCTAACGCAGAGGGGCGTCCCATCTGGAAGCCCATGCACATGCAGCCCATATTCAGAAACAACCCCTTTGTCACAAAGAGGGGCAGCGGGCGGGCTCAGACCAACGCCTACATTGCCGGAGAGGCGGTTGATGTCGGAATGGATATCTTTGACAGAGGACTCTGCCTGCCTTCCGACATCCGCATGAGCCCTTCCGACCAGGATCTTATCATCGAGGGTATAAAGGAGTGCTTTAATTGATATACCGCAGGTATGTAAAAAGAGCTTTCGACATACTGATCTCCTTTCTTGTGATCGCCATGTTCTTCTGGCTCTATCTGATCCTGGCATTGCTGGTCAGGGTAAAGCTGGGCTCACCGGTGCTCTTTAAACAGCAGCGGCCGGGAAAGGACGGAGTGGTCTTCGGCATGTACAAATTCCGGTCCATGACCGACGAGCGTGATGAAAACGGAGAGCTTCTGCCTGACGAAAAAAGACTCACCTCTTTCGGAAAGACCCTCAGGTCCACATCTCTTGACGAGCTTCCCGAAATGTTCAACATCCTTAAGGGGGATATGTCCCTGGTGGGGCCCAGGCCTCTTCTGGTACAGTATCTTCCCCTTTACAACGAAAGACAGGCAAGGCGTCACGAGGTACGCCCCGGACTCACGGGACTGGCCCAGGTCAACGGCCGCAACGCCATAACCTGGGAGGAAAAATTCGAATACGACGTAACCTACGTGGAGAAGCTCAGCTTTCTTCTGGACATAAAGATACTTCTGCTCACGGTGGTAAAGGTCTTTAAAAGAGACGGAATAAGTGCCGAGGGACAGGCGACCATGGATTATTTCAGAGGCAGCGGATCATGACCAACATACTAATCCTCAGCGCCGGCAGGCGTGTGGAACTCACAAACTGTTTTAAGGCGGCCAGGGACAGGCTTGGCATAAAGGGAAAAGTAATAGCGGCGGACTGTTCGCCTCTGGCACCCGCTCTCTACTTTGCGGATTCATACGAGATCGTTCCCCGGATATCAGAGGGCGAAGCCTATGTGAAGTCCATCATAGATATCTGCAGAAAGGAAGATGTTTCCCTGGTGGTGCCCACCATCGACACCGAGCTTATGCTCCTTGCCGAAAACAAAGCCAGGATCGAGTACGAGGGCAAGTGCAGGGTGCTCATATCCGACAAGAGCGTTGTGGAGATCTGCCGCAACAAGCTCAACACCCAGATCTTCTTTGAGGAGCACGGCTTCCTGGTGCCCCATCTCTATATTGAAAGGGAACTGGAAAAGGGAGACTACGATTTTCCTCTTTTCATAAAGCCCCTGGACGGATCTTCCTCCATTGACGCCTACAAGGTGGAAAACGAAGAAGAGCTCAGAGCCTACATGGAGCTTATCGACAGACCCATGGTCCAGGCCTACATGGAGGGAGAGGAGTACACCATAGACTGCTTCCTGGATTTTGCGGGAGAGCTTTTGCACATGGTGCCCAGAGTCAGGATAGCCACCCGTTCCGGCGAGATCGCAAAGGGCAGGATCGTCCGGGACGAAGAGATAGAAAAGGATGTGAGAAGGCTTATGGAGGAGCTTTCTCCCATAGGCCACATAACGGTCCAGTGCCGCAAGACCAGAAGAGGGGTCGAATACATTGAGATAAATCCCCGCTTCGGAGGCGGTGCCCCCATGAGCATAATGGCCGGCGCGGATTCCTGCGAAAAGCTGTACAGGCTTCTGGCGGGAGAGGAGCTTACCTTCTCCGATGATTTCAGGACCGATGTCACATTTTTGAGATTCGATGCATCCATTATGCTGGATGAGAACGGAAACTATGATAAGAGCGGTAGTATTTGATCTCGACGATACCCTGGCTCCGGAGTACGGATTCGTAAAAAGCGGCTTTAAGGCTGTGGCGTCGTTCCTGGCCGAAGGTAAGTGGCTCCGCTTTAAGGTTTCCGAAGGAAGCGATGCGGCTGCGCTGACACAGCAGCTTTGGCGGGAACTTCTGGAGCTTTTTGACGAGGATGCGAGGAACGTCTTTAACAGGCTGCTGGAGCTTCATGGCGTGGGGGACCCCGGGGATGATATCTTCGATCTGGTAAAGCTGTATCGGGATCATGAGATAGACCCTGATATATACAGGCCATACAGTGACGCAATGCCTGCTCTTGATAGGCTTAAAAAAGAGGGTGTAAAGCTGGGAATACTCACCGACGGATTCGCCCTTTCCCAGAGAAACAAATTAAGGACCCTGGGTTTTGATAAAGACCTTTTTGACAGCATTCTGGTCACGGCCCAAATGGGTGAGGGCTATGCAAAGCCATCGGAAAAGGGCTTTTTGCATGTGGCCGGAGAGCTTGGCATTGACCCTTCGGAAATGATCTATGTGGGGGACAACCCCAAAAAGGATTTTTATATCGGGCAGCTTCTGCCGGTGAAGACAGTGAGAGTTATGCGGAAGGGCGGCGTGTACGAAAACGCTCCCTACCGTGAGGACATAAAAGAGGATTTCAGGATAGAGGATCTGGGACAGATATATGCATACATTCGAGGGATTGAGGAGTGAGTTTAACTCCTTTGTTTTTGAAAACTTTGTAACGGCAGTGGAGCAGGATACCCTTCAGGCGGTGTTCCACTACGATATTCCGGGGCTGGAGTGCTTCAAGACCCGCTGGCATTTTCCGGTGTCACGCACCGATTACAATAAGGAAATACTGGACAGGCTGCTGTTCTCCCTGGGTATGGCGGAGGCCATCAGCTATTACAAGTGTGCCTGCCCGAAGCATTTTGTCATAAACTGCGGGAGTCTGACGGCATCACAGGCCAGGTGGTGGGAGAAGCTTTTCTTCAACGGCCTCGGCGAGTTCCTCTATGTAAATAAGATCAATACCACCATGGAGGAGCTGGTGCTGATCGAAGGCACCGCAAAGCAGGAGCCCATCCACGACGACACCGAGTACTCCGGTATCCTCGTACCGGTGGGGGGCGGCAAGGATTCCGTGGTCTCCCTTGAGGTGCTAAAGGGAGAGGATATAACCCCCTATCTGCTGAACGGGTCAGTGGCTTCCGAGGAGTGTGCAAAGCTCTGCGAAAGCTCTAACGAGCCCATGAGGGTAAGGAGGATCCTTGACAAAAAGATAATCGAAATGAACAACCGGGGATATCTCAACGGACACATCCCCTTCTCTGCCGTGCTGGCCTTTTCCACCGTGATCGCGGCCTATCTCAACGGCAAAAAATACATCGCCCTCTCAAACGAGTCCAGCGCCAATGAATCCACAGTCAAGGGTTCCAAGGTGAACCACCAGTATTCAAAGAGCTATGAGTTTGAGACGGATTTCAGGTGCTACATCAGCTCCCTGACGGATTCGGACATTTATTATTTCAGCCTTCTCCGTCCCCTGTCGGAGCTGCAGATCGCCCATATTTTTTCAAAGCAGAAAAAGTACCATCCCGTATTCAGAAGCTGCAACGCAGGAAGCAAGACCGGGGTATGGTGCTGCAACTGTCCCAAGTGCCTCTTTGTATACATCATACTTTCGCCCTTCCTTTCAAAGGAAGAGCTGGTGGGTATCTTCGGTGAGTCCCTTCTGGACAAGCCCTCCATGGAAAAGTATTTCAGGGAGCTGACGGACATAGACGAAAACAAACCCTTCGAATGTGTGGGTACCAGGTCTGAGGTTCTGGCGAGCCTGAGGAGCTTTATGCGCTCCGGAGGCAGCAGCCTTCTGACGGACAGGTACCGCGCCCATATCGAGGCCCAGGGAGAGCCCATAGAGGGCATACTTTCAGCCTGGAACGAGGAGAACGGCGTGCCCGCCGAGCTTGAGGACAGAGTCAGAGCGTGGATATCATGAGCATCACGGAAAAGCTTTCGGGAAAAAGAATACTGATCTGGGGCTACGGCCGTGAGGGAAAATCCACCGAGGCCTTTTTGAAGAGCCACTGCAGCGATGTTATTATCACTGTCTTTGAGGGTAAGCGCGAGGACTTTGACATAGGCCTCTACGACTTCGTGATAAAGAGCCCCGGCATACCATGTTTTGAGGAGGATGAGAGGCTGACCTCCCAGACCCAGCTCTTTATGGAGCAGTTCCGGCACCGGACCATAGGCATTACCGGCACCAAGGGCAAGAGCACCACCGCCTCCCTTCTTTATCATGTGCTGGTTAAATGCGGAGTCGAAGCGGTGCTGGTGGGAAATATCGGCCTGCCCTGCCTGGACTATTTTGACGAACTTGCGGCCCACGAAAAGATGGTGGCTGTCTTTGAGCTTTCCTGTCATCAGCTTTCCACCCTCAGGACCTCTCCGGGGTCGGCAGTGCTGCTGAACCTGTACGAGGAACACCTGGACTATTACGGCACCGCCGACAGATATTTTGCCGCAAAGATGAACATCGCAAAATATCAGGACCGGGAGGATGACTACCTGATAGTCGGGGACAATGTGGATGCCCTTAAGGATAAGGCCGACAGGGTTGTAAGCTTTGACGGGGATTATAACTACGACCTTAAGCTCAGGGGCAGGCACAATCAGTTCAACGCCCATGTGGTTAAGTGCATCTGCGTGGATACGGGCCTTGTGAAGGACGAGGCCGCGATACGCCATGCCATGGCGGATTTTGAGACCCTTCCCCACAGACTTGAGTACATAGGGGAAAAGAACGGGGTCCTCTATTTTGATGATTCCATCTCCACCATCCCCGAGGCGGCCATCAGCGCCTGCGAGTGCATACCCGAGGCACAGACCCTGCTGGTTGGGGGCATGGACAGAGGCATTGAATACGAAAAGCTTATTGAATATATGAAGAAACGGACCGACCTTACCTTTATCTGCATGTACGAATCCGGTGAGCGGATCTGCCGTGAGGGCGGTTTTGAAGGAGAGCGATTTATAAAGGCTGCCGACCTTGAGGATGCGGTTAAAAAGGCGGCTGAGGTTACCGAAAAGGGCAGGGCCTGCATTCTTTCCCCGGCGGCTGCTTCCTACGGATATTTTAAGAATTTTGAGGAAAGAGGAGAGGTTTTCAAAAAACTCGTATTTGGGCCTTGACGTACCCCTATGCCCTGTGATACACTATTCGGGCTGAGGGCAATGGCCCTTTTTTTAGTGACCGATTATAAAGGAGAGAGCTATGCGTACAAGAATCACCCTGGCATGTGAGACATGCAAGCAGAGAAACTACAATACGACAAAGGATAAGAAGACACATCCCGATCGTATGGAGATCAAGAAGTACTGCAGATTCTGCGGTGCACATACACTTCATAAGGAGACAAAGTAATGGCTGAGAATACTCAGGCTCAGGAGCAGAAGACTCCCTTTACCAAGAGCCTTAAGCAAGAGTTTGCAAAGATCATCTGGCCTACGAAAACAGAGCTCACCAAGCAGACCATAGCGGTTGTATGTATTTCCGTGGTTACGGGTGTGCTTATTGCGCTCATTGATATGGCACTGGGATACGGGATCGATTTCCTCGTAAAGTGATGTCTAAATAATAGGAGATACTATGGCTGATACGGAAAAAGAAGCCAGCTGGTATGTGGTACATACCTATTCGGGCTACGAGAACAAGGTCAAGGCGAACATCTGCAAGACCATAGAGAACAGACACCTCGAGGATCAGATCATCGAGGTAAGGGTTCCCGTTCAGGATCTGGTAGAGCTTAGGAACGGTACCCGTAAAAATGTACAGAAAAAGCTTTTCCCCGGATACGTGCTCATCAACATGATAATGAACGATGAGACCTGGTATGTTGTCCGCAACACCCGCGGCGTTACCGGATTCGTGGGACCGGGAAGCAAGCCCGTGCCCCTCACAGAGGAAGAGATGAAGCCCCTGGGCATCAAGTCTGACAACGTTGTTGTCTCCTTCAAGGAGGGAGATACCGTTGCGGTTGTTGCCGGTGTCTGGAAGGATACAGTGGGTACTGTACAGCGTATGGATTTCGGCAAGCAGGCCGCAACCATTACAGTGGAAATGTTCGGCAGAGAGACTCCCGTCGAGATCAGCTTCGACGAGATCTCAAAGCTGGGATAATATATCCAAAACATTTTATTAACCAGTGGGAGACACGCTCCGTGTCGTAACCACCACAATGGTCATTAAGACCACAAAATAAAGGAGGTGCCATTATGGCAAAAAAGATCGAAGGATACATTAAGCTGCAGATTCCTGCCGGCAAAGCGACTCCCGCTCCCCCGGTTGGTCCTGCACTTGGTAACCACGGTGTAAACATCGTTGAGTTCACCAAGCAGTTCAACGCAAAGACCGCTGACAAGGGCGATACCATCATCCCCGTTGTCATCACGGTTTATGCAGACAGAAGCTTCAGCTTCATCATCAAGACTCCCCCTGCGGCAGTTCTTATCAAGAAAGCCTGCAACATCCAGTCAGGTTCGGGCGTGCCCAACAAGACAAAAGTTGCTAAGCTTTCCAAGGAAAAGCTTAAGGAAATAGCAGAGACCAAGTTGCCCGACCTCAATGCGGCTAATCTTGAGTCAGCTATGAGCATGATCGCAGGTACCGCACGTTCTATGGGCGTTGAGGTAGAGGAATAATAAGGGAGGTAATGATCAATGAAGCATGGTAAGAAATATGCAGAGGCCGCAAAGCTCAGAGATCGTGCTCAGCAGTACGATACAGAAGAGGCCATTTCAATTGTAAAGAAGCTTTCCGGCGCAAAGTTTGACGAGACCATCGAGCTCCATGTAAGAACAGGCTGTGACGGACGTCATGCAGAGCAGCAGGTGAGAGGCGCTGTAGTGCTTCCTCACGGAACCGGTAAGAGCGTTAAGGTTCTGGTTTTCGCAAAGGGCGACAAGCTCACCGAGGCAGAGGCAGCAGGTGCTGATTTCGTCGGCGGAGATGAGCTCATCCCCAAGATCCAGAACGACGGATGGTTCGATTTCGACGTGGTTGTTGCAACTCCCGACATGATGGGCGTTGTAGGACGTCTCGGTAAGGTCCTGGGACCTAAGGGTCTCATGCCCAACCCCAAGTCCGGCACCGTAACCATGGATGTTACAAAGGCTATCAGCGATATCAAAGCAGGTAAGGTTGAGTATCGTCTTGACAAGTCCAACATCATCCACACCGTTATCGGTAAGGCTTCCTTCTCCGAGGAGCAGCTTTCCGAGAACCTTAAGACCCTCATCGACGCCATCGTTAAGGCAAGACCTTCATCCCTTAAGGGACAGTACATAAAGAGCGTATCTCTGGCACCCACCATGGGCCCCGGAGTAAAGATCTCTACCGCTAAGTTCGTATCAGGTTTGAAATCAAAAACACCACCGCAGATGTGATGCGGTGGTGTTTTTTTATGCTTTGCTATTAAGTTTCGCGGCTGGGTTACTGGGGAGCGGGTGCTGCGGGAGCCTCTGCGCCTTCCGTGCCCTCTGCAGGGGCTGCGGGAGTCTCTGCCCCGGTCTGGTAGCTTGCCTTCTTGAGAGGCTTGGGTTCATGGGGTGCAACGCCGTTTCCTGCGCCGGGAGTGGCGTATCCGTCCTCGCCTATGCTGACGTCGTATGAAAGTCTTGCCATGACGCCCAGGAGCCTGTCGTATTCCCCGTCACCCTTCTCATACATGTCCGTGCGGCAGTTGTGCTGCACGCAGGGGATAAACCTGACGGACTTCACCTTTTTATCGCTCATCACGGCTTGGAGCACTCCGGTGTCGATATCCTTTGAGGAAAACCAGAAATTTCCGAGGCTGTAAAGCACGGGAACTCCGTCCACGTATTCAAAGCCCTGAAGGCAGTGGGAGTGCGCTCCCACGATCAGATCGGCGCCGGCAGCCACGTAATCTCTTGCCAGCTGCTTCTGGCTGGCGTCCACATCGTAGGTGTTTTCGCTGCCCCAGTGGACAAAGACTACGGTCAGATCGTCATTTTCGTCCGCTTTCCTAATTATATCAAGAAAACGGGTGGGGTCGAGAGTTCTCAGTACTCCGGGGCTGTCGGCCTTTGCCTCCTTTGTGTCGGGGGAGTCGCCCCGCTCTATCTGGGTTGCGGCCACAAAGCCTATCTTCATGCCCCCCGCGATATAGTAAAAGGGTTCACAGGCCTCGTCTATGTTGCGCCCCGCACCCACATAGGGGATGGAAGCACCCTCAAGGGTTTCGAAGGTATCAATAAGGGCGTCGGGGCCGTGGTCGTAGGCGTGGTTGTTTGCCAGGGTGACTATGTCGGCGCCTATCTCCGTAAGGTTTTTCACCATGGAAGGCCTGGCTCTGAAGGTGAATCTTTTGCCGGCGGTGGGAGTTCCCCTGTCGCTGTAGGGGAATTCGTTGTTTATCATGAATATATCCGCAGAGTTGAGCTCTTCTATGAGGCCTGCGGAAAGCACGCCGGCCATTCCCGCGCCGGCGCTGTTGTACTTGTTCATGTTGCTGTAATGCTCGTCAAAGTTGATGTCGCCGGCGAAATCCAGAACCACGCGACCCTCTTCAGCCGTTTCCATGCATCTGACTCTGGGGTCGTTCTTTTCCTCCTCGGAAAGAACATAGCCGTGAAAGGATTCATCCTCTGCGGGTTTATCTTCCGCGGTATCGTTTCCGGAGACCTCTTCTTTGTTCAGTACTATTACCGGTTTTTTCGGTTCTTCCTCAAGTACTATGACGGGCTCTGTTTTTTCCTCTGCTGCTTTTTCATTTGCGACGTCCGCAGTGCCCGGCACACCGCAGCCTGTGATACAAAGTGTCAGAAGCAGCAGAGTTATTATGGTTTTTGAACTCATGTTTTTCTCTTATCAGGGTGTCACATACAGAAGGCCGTATTTCTCGTAGTCAGCCTTTGTTTTTAACAGGCTTGCCTTGGGATTGAGGCCAACCTTAACATAGGTGGAATAGGTCTTTCCGTTGAGTGAGTATGTGATCTTTATATTGCCCTTCTTTTGAGGTGCCTTTACCACAAGGCATCCGCTTCTCTCGTCGATATAGCAGGTTGCGGCGGTCTTTTTTGCGGTTACGGCATTTTTCTCGCCGGCCATGGAAATGATCTTTTTATCCACGGTCCATATGCCGTTCAGCATGCCCGCGCCCGCATTTACGGTGCGCACCGTAGGACGGATGATAAGGTTCTGCCAGCCCTTTGCTGCGTTGCCGCTTATGGAGACGCCGTCGGTCTCTTTGCAGTACATGCCTGTCTTTTTGATGGATTTGTGGAAGGCAAGGTTTTCCACATGTACGGTGACGGTCTTAGAGGGATCATTCTTGTCATAGAAGGTGATCCTGTACTTGTAGGCTCCCTTTATTGCCTTCAGTGTGACGGTTGTATAATTCTTTTTGAATTTTGCGTTCGGTATCTTGGGATTGGCGGGAAGGGAATAGCCGCCCTCTGCCGTCAGTGAGTTGCGGGATACCTGGTATTCGCCGCTGAAGGTGAGTTTAATGTTGGTGTTGACGGTCACCTCGCTGTTTTTGTTGCCCCCGTTAACCACCAGGACTTTTTTGATCTTGCCCTTACCAAAGTGCAGACGAAGGAATGCGTTGTCGCTGACACTGCCCTTGGTGTCCACATAGCCGCCATCTTTAGTCTTTTTGTCGTTGGCCTTTGCGGCAAGCACCATGTATGTGTTCATGTAGGCTTCGCTGTCCTTGTCGGACAGTTCGGGATTGTCGTTCTTGGGATTTTTGGTGTTATAGAGCTTGTTGTGGGATAAACTGCCGTTCAGCGGAGTGGTGACATCCACGCCGTCTCCGTTAAGGGGAGTCGTAACGTCTGTATCGCAGATCCGGTAGTCTGAGAAGTCTGAGTAGTCTGAGTCGGTCGATTCTTCTTCGGATACAATGTCTTCGCCGAAAAGCATATCAAACAGTGAAAACTCCGCTGCGGATACGCCTATGGGTGACAGTGAGCTCACGAGAAGTGAGAGTGCACAGATGAGTGCGGTCTTCTTTCCGTATTTTTTCCTCATAATAAACCTCCTTTACGAAAAAAACCAAAATAAATACGTTTGAGGAGGGTGGTTTTTAGGGAGCCATCGGTATAACGATACCGCTTATGAACTCTTTTTCTGCGTGCCGGAAGCTTACGGTTCCCCCGTATCTTTCGGCAGTAGTGCGTATGGAAGAAAGACCTATGCCGGATCCGCTGCGGTGGGTGGAAAGATATCTGTCTCCGTCCATCCGGACTTTCCCGGAAAAGCTGTTTGACGCGACAATGCCGAAGCGGACCGCGTTCGGACAGGAGAGCTTTAAGCTGATATAACGGTCTGTCTCCGGAACATCAAGACAGGCTGTAATGGCGTTGTCAAGGATGTTGCCGACGATGCTGCACAGATCAACATCCGAGAGCGGAAGCTTTCCGGAAGATCGGCAATGATGCGAAGCTTTATTTTGTGCTGGTGTGCTGCTGCCCCGTAATAGTTTAAAAGCGCGTTCAGCGAGGCATGTTCACAGTAATTTATCGTCTCGTTTTTTGGCATGGAAATGCGGTAGGACGTCAGGTACTGCCGGGCATGATCGGTATCTCCCGCAGTGAGCATCTCATCAAGCGCACCGACGAAATGACGGAAATCATGGTGGGTTCTGGCGCTTTCTTCCATGTATGACTGCAGCTTGCGGTATTGGATTTCCTCTATTTCAAGCATCCGGTTTCGTTCCTGTGTCTCGGCCATATCCACCATGCCGCGCACGATGGAATAAAAGATCCAGCATAGCAGGAATAAGAGAAGAAGCATCATGGGCACCACGGTGAAGAATACCTTTGCCATATTATTTACATGCAGGGTCTCGTAACGCTTCGGGACGATCAGGAGATTAAAGGCCAGGAATACGGCTGAGACGGCGGTGGCAATGTACCAGACCTTTCCGATGCGGAAATTGTCGATCAGCCAGCTGCCGTATTTTGAAAGCGGCCAAAAGAGTACCGCTGCAAACGCGACACTGAATCCAAACTGGAATACCGCCGCCTGAAGACTGTAATCATCTATGGTGGCAGTCGGGTGCAGGAAGGCGTCGTAGACATTGGAAAAATTGGAGTTAAAGCTTAAGAAAGCACAGACCAGCACGAGTACGGCCAGAGACTGGCAAAAGGGCGTTTTCAGTGTTTTGTGGTAGACAAGCAGAAATAAAAACACTGCGGGCATAAGCAGCATATTGTATCCGACAGCCCGGTTCGTATCGATCAGGGCCATAAGGGGAACAGCAATACACAGCGCAAGGCTCATGCCTGTAAACGTTTTTTTCCTTCCGTATTTCAGCTGGTTTTTCATGGGAAGATAACAGAGCAGCACAGCCGGAATGCTGACGCAGGTACAGAAAAATTCGGTCAGGTAGGATTCCATGTTCAAGACCTGCCTCCCCTCAATATATCGGAGCGCATCCGGTCCACAAGGTAGTTGTCCCAGATCTGTTCCAGCATTCTGCGGTTTCGCGGACTGATCGGAACGGGACTTCCGACTGCCAGATTCAAAAGGCGGTCATCAAAGCTTTGGATATAAGCCATGTTGACGATAACGCCGCGGCGGATCAGGAGAAATCGTTTGTCTTTCAGGAGAAGCTCGCTTGCCGAGGCAAAAGTCATCCGGGTAAGAAACTCATGGTTTTCCTTATCCAATACCATCAGATAGTTGTGGGCATCCGTTCCCACCATTACCAGATCGTCAAAG
>JAFYEL010000039.1 GCA_017544285.1 Lachnospiraceae bacterium
CCGTTGATGGTTGCCATTGCAAAGCCTTCCTGTGCGCTTATGCACTGGGGAGTCTTTCCCGTGCCCTTGTGGATCAGGGCCATGAGGGAGAGCTCGTGGAAGAGGTTCAGTGAGTTGTTGCTTGCCGCGCCGTCGGTGCCGAGGCACACGTTTATACCGGCATCCAGCATTTTCTGAATGGGTGCAAAGCCGTTGCCCAGCTTCATATTTGAAGCTGGATTTGAGACCACGTTTACATGCTTTTTGGCTAGAAGCTCTATATCGCTGTCATTTACCTGTACGCAGTGGGCCGCAAGACAGGGAACATCAAAGCAGCCCGCCTTGTCGGCATACTCAATGGGAGTGCAGCCATGGTCCTTTGCCATGTTCTCGCACTCGGTGACGGATTCGGAAAGGTGGATGTTTATACCAAGGCCCTTTTCCTTTGCTACATCTGCCACGTGCTTTAAATATCCGGGATCGCAGGTGTAGGGGGCATGGGGTGCCAAAAAGAACCCAAGTCTGTCCGTGAGATCGGCATCTCCCATCTCCTCCAGGGCTTCACTGAGCTTGGTCTTTCCAACTTCGTTGACCTCACCGTTTTCCATGCCGCCCACGAGACCACGGCCTATGACGGCTCTCATGCCGCTCTCGTTTACCGCCCTTGTGGTCTGATGTATGTGCATCTGCATATCGCAAAAGCAGGTGGTGCCGCTCTTCATCATTTCCGTGATGGCAAGCTTTGCGCCCCAGTATGCGTCCTCGGGAACCATCTTTCCCTCAAGGGGATCGATCCTTTTGAAGAGCCAGTCCATAAAGGAAAGATCGTCCGCAATGTTGCGGAATACACTCATGTATGAGTGGGTGTGGGCGTTTATGAAACCGGGGATCACCAGACGGTCCGTGCCGTCTATCTCCTCGTCCACCGAGAAGGTCCCGGGGATATCTTCACCTATGAAATAGATGTTCTTTCCCAGGATCCCGATGCTGGTCCTTTCGATCCTGCTGCCTTTGTAAACTCCGTTTTCGTACTCCGGCAATACGGCCAGAGCGTTTTTGATAAGAATTCCCATCAAAGCTCTCCTTTCAGGTTTTCGAACATATCGTCAACAAGTCTCTGTCTGGCCTCTACGGAACCCCAGGCCATGTGGGGGGTGATGATTATCCTGTCGCTGTTCTTTATCTTGAGGAGGGGATCGTCGGAAGGTATGGGTTCCTTTTCCATAACATCCAGTCCGGCTCCCGCGATCTCGCCACTGTCGATAGCCTCCGAAAGCTCTGCCCCGTTCACGATGGGCCCCCTGGCCACGTTTATCAGCCAGGCGGTCTTTTTCATTTTCAAAAATTCCCCGCGGCCGAAAAGATTCCGGGTCTTATCCGTGAGGGGGGTGTGAAGGGAGATGACATCCGATCTTTTCAGCAGGGTGTCAAAGTCAACCTGCTCAAAGGGGGTGTCGTATTTCTTTCCGGAGGGAGAGCAGCAGATGACCTTTGCCCCGAAGGCGTCGGCGATCTTTGCCACCGTCCTGCCGATCTCACCCATGCCTACAACGCCCCAGCACTTGCCGTTAAGCTCGCTGAAGTAATTGTCAAAGTGGGCAAAAAAAGGCTGGTTTGAGTAGCTGCCGTCCTTTACATATCTGTCATAGTAGGGCAGGTGCTCCGACAGATAAAAATAAAGGGCAAAGGTATGCTGGGCCACAGCCTGGGTGGAATAGCCCTTTACATTTTTTACCTTTATGCCCCGGGATGCGCAGTATTCATGGTCGATATTGTCGGTGCCTGTGGCCGCCTCCAGGATCAGCTTTAAATTGGGGCAGTCTTTAAGGTGCTCCTCGTTCATCAAAAGTTTGTTGACCACAACGCAGTCCGCGTCCCCGATCCTCTCGGCCACCTGGTCGTTGGTGGAGACGGGGTATTCTATGACCTTGGCGCAGGTTGAGAAGGCGGAGGTGTCAACATCCATTCCCAGCACCCTGCGCTCCAGCATTACTATTTTCATATTTATCCTCCGGTTTCTGTCGACTCCGGTTGTATTATATCACACCCGGGGTAAAGTTGCACAACACTAACTGATGTATATTTCAATGGCCGGGAAACTATATCATGGGTAATTATTTAAACTAGTTATGTAAATCGGTCAAAGAATCGCCCATATTCGTCAAAAATTTTGGCAATTATTTTTTCTTATATAAGAGGAAAAAAACTTGCGGTAAAAACGTATTTCATGTAGAGTTATCTTTGTATTTCCACGTACAATTATGGTTTTAAGACACGAAAGGACGAAGAGATGAAGTTTATGATGTTCAGAAATACCGGGATCAAACGTCAGATCGCGGCATTACTTTCGGCGGCTATGGTGCTCACCGGTATGAGCCTTCCCGCCTTCGCATCCGAGGATATCTCCGCGGATTACGGCTATGAGGAGAGCCTTGAGCCCGTTTCTCAGGAAGCTCCCGAGGAAGAGGCAGTATTTGAGGAAGCCCTCGACACGATTGAGGAAGCAGGCGTTGCAGATGAGGAGACCCCTGAGGTTTTGGACTCTAAAGAGGATGATATCGTGACCTCATCAGAGGAAGATGCCGATGTTGTGACACCTCTTAACGGCGGTGAAGATGATATCGTAACACCCCTTAACGGCGGTGAAGATGATATCGTAACACCCCTTAACGCCAATCCCTCCAAGGCTGACCTTGAGAGCTTTGTGTTCCAGGGAGCACCCCTTCAGTTCGACGAGAGCTACAAGAAGTTCTCCGCAGAGTTCAAGGACGGAAACGTTAAGCTTAAGTACAAGATCCCCGGCGCTGTTAAGTATTCCATCGCCAGAGTGTTCAACGTAAACACCGGAGCCGGCGTTACGGTACTTAAGGACGCAGTTGCCGATAATTTCAAGAAAAAGAACTACATCGATGAGGATGTTTTCAACGGCATCGGACTCTACGTTGTAGAGGGTTATGATTCTTCGGGTGCATCCGTAGGTAAGTATGTCACCATCCCCAAGACCTATATCATGGAGGGCAGAGCTTACGGAAGGACAGTCCAGCTCACTTTTGCGGCAGTAGGTTACGGCGCAGATTACACCGTTTGGAAGTCCGCATACAAGAACTTTAGGGATGACATCCATGAGACCGTTTCCGGCGGTCAGCTCACCTATGGCAGCGTAGCCGGAAGAAAGTCCTACACCTATGTGGATACCGCTCCCGCTAAAGAGCTTTCCGGTACCCACAATACCAAGAAAAAGATGTTCTACAAGGTTCAGGTCAGCGCAAAGGTCAACATTGCCGGACTTAACCAGACAATCTCTTCGAAAAAGACCAACAGATATACAGTACAGGGAACCAGATATGAGGCTCCCATCGTGATCTCAATGAACGGTATCCCCGAGCATGAGGACGGCTGCTACGCAGGTGCTACCATATGGTTCACCGATCCCGCACAGAGCAACGGCGATTACCTGTACGGTGACGAGATCAAAAAGTCAAGCGTTACCGTTGAGGTATACATGACCGAGGATGGAAAGACCCATAAGAAGGTTGCATCCATCAAGGGTAATTCCCTTAAAAAGGAAACAGTAGATAAGCAGGTACGTTACGGTATCGATGTTTCAAAGCTCCTTCCCGAGAGGCATAATTCATATTCGGTAATGTTTAAGAAGAACGGAAAGAGCAGCGCAAGGAGTAACCTGTATCCTTACTACTTCCACTTTGATCAGGTATGGCCTTACACCATTGAAAATGTAAACGCAAAGACCGTTCGTCTTAAGTGGTACAGCGAGCAGTGTGCTACAAAGTATGTTGTATATCGCACCACCGCAGACTATACATCGGTTTCCGCAGCATATATAGCCATGGAAGCTGCAAGACAGGATGTTTCACACCGTACCGATGTTCTGGGCCGCAAGACCCTGAAGAGACTCGGCCTTAAGAAGGTAAAGGTATTTAACAACAACAAGGTTACCGGCGCACTTCTTTCACAGGAGATCAATAAGCTGGCTAACGGAAAGATATACGGCTTCATGATCGTTCCCATGAACGAGGACAAGTACGGCTACGAGGAAGCGGCTGTTATGGCTATCCAGTCACAGATCGCTTCACCCAAGAGCCTTAAGCTTACTTCAAAGGGCAGAGCTTCCTTTACCCTTAAGTGGGAAAAGGTATACAAAGCCGGCGGTTACGTGATAGAGAGACTTGAGGCAGAGGACCAGAGCGTGCTTGACAATCTCTACGGAGATGAGGACTGGCAGTACTGGGGAACCATCTCCGGCAATTCCTACTTAAGGAGTGCGGTACTTCCTTCTTCACAGAAGTCACTCACCATCACCTCCGGAAACGGATCTACCATTGAAACCGCAAAGCCGGGCGTTTCATACGCATACAGAGTTCTGTCCGTAAACGGCGACAGACTCACCCTTCCCATTGAGGATGTATTTGTTATCGGAGCTATCGGCCCCAAGCCCGTTAAGAGCCTTAAGGCAGCTATCGTAACCCGTAAGGATGACGATGTAGTTCTTTGGGACAATAACAAGAGCAACAAGTACAACATCTCCGGAAACAGAGTCGGCCACAGACCCGTTAAGGTTTCCTTCACCGCTCAGGATAAGGGCGATACCGAGTACTATGAGATCGGCAAGAGCTTTGACGGTGGCTTCAACTTCGAGTACTTAGGAAAGCTCACAAAGGGAACCGGCAAGGACGGAATGACCTTTAAGGAGAAATCCAATAGCATCTTCTTCTACGATGACAACCTCACAAGAGGTGTACAGTACGCATACAGAGTACGTCCCGTTGCATCGGACGGCACAAAGGGTGCATGGAAGGTTGTAGACTTCTTCGTAGTAAACAAGATATACATGTATGCAAAGTCAAACAGCCTTAAGAACAGCAATGAGTGCACCAGCAAGAAGTATGCTTACAACCTGAACGATAAGTCTGTATATCGTTTCTACATCGACTTCTGGCCCAAGGCTCCGGCCCTCACTGCCTACAAGGTAGCACTTCCTTCATTCCTTAAGGAAGTAGAGAGAGGTACCGAGGAGATCAACGGTGTTAAGAAGCACTATGTGGATGTTCAGGCAGTGCCCGGAAAGACCGGCACCAACGCCATCATCGTTAAGTATAAGTATCCTTACGATGAGGTAGAGGGCAACAAGATGAAGAGCACCTTCCTCTATGTTTCCGTAGGGGAGTAAGATAACAAAAAAGGGACCACTGCTTTGCAGTGGTCCTTTTTTTGTTATCTGTATATTTTTCTGAGCTGTTGCGCCCCAACTATCTTTGTACTAAGAGCCCTGGGGAAAATGTGACCTGCCAGCGCACACAGCTTTATCTCCGGCCCCGGAATTATAAGCGTCCTTCTCTTTTTCATCTGTGCCACGGCGTAGGAGGCGCAGGTGAGAGGGCTGATGCCCGGGAGTGCGAACTCGACATTGGCCGTGTGGTTGAACTCCGTATCCACGGGTCCGGGGCAGAGGCACCCCACGTAGATGCGGCTCTTGTGATCCTTCAGCTCATTGGCAATGGCCATGGTGAGGCTCACCACATAGGCCTTTGACGCGTAATAGGTAGCCATATAAGGTCCTGCGGGCATCAGGCCGGCTACGCTGGCCACATTAAGCAGATAGCCCTTCTTCTGGGCCCTGAACCGTGCCAGGACAAGCTTGGTGAGGTAGTGCACCGCCTTTATGTTCACGTCTATCATGGACATCTCTTTTGAAATGTCTCCTTCGGGGAAGTAGCAGCAGTCTCCGAATCCCGCATTGTTTATGAAAATGGCGATCTTCTGGTCGCACAGAAGCTCCATGAGCCTGTCACATTCCCTGGGATCCGTCACATCCATGGGATGGGTGATGCAGATGGCATCGGGATGCATGTATGACTCTATGTATGCCTTAACCTCTTTGAGCTTTTCCGCCCTGCGGGCCACCAGTATAAGGGAGTAGCCCTCCTTTGCCAGAAGCTCTGCGAAGGCGGCGCCTATGCCGGAGCTGGCGCCCGTTATGACTGCGTATGCTTTTCTGTTTTTCATGGTATTCTCCTATTTATGGTTAATACTGTCAACTGACGGTGAATCGGGACAACTGAAGCATCCTGTTATGATCCCGTCCGGAGGAGGGGATCCCTTTATACAGCATGCAAAGGCATATCCTTCGGCTGCTTCGTACGAGCGGATATAATGATCCTCTATCCTTTCTTCCAGCACGGAGAAAGTCTGCAGATCTCTGCTCATGCCCTCGCCTGTGGCTTTTATGAAGCTCTCCTTCATGGCCCAGATGCGGTAGGACTCGATAAGCCGTCTGTCCTCCGTAAGCTCTGACAGATATGCGGTCTCATCCGGAGAAAAGAACCGCCTTGCAATCTGGTCCAAAGGCTTTTCTATCTCCTGCACATCGCAGCCGCATTCACTTCCCGACACACAGCACATCACAAAAGACCCCGAGTGGGAGAGGTTGAAGTATATGCCATTCTGCCCTTTAAGATAGGGCTTTTTATGCTCGCCAAGCTCAAACTCGATGTCTGAGATGCCCAAGGGCATCAGGGCTTTTTTTAAAAGCAGGAATGCCGCCGCTCCCCGCGCCCTGTCAGCCTCCTGCCGGTAGCGCATGACCGCCTTCCTGCGATGGGAGGGCAGAAGTTCGATAAGGGAAGA
>JAFYEL010000040.1 GCA_017544285.1 Lachnospiraceae bacterium
AAAGGTCACCGTTAAAAAACCGAAGAAGAAAAGATGACATCTCCGGAGTTAAGTTTTACGGCTTGAATTCCGAAATAAAAAATGATAAAATCTACATCAAAGAACCCGGCACGGAAGCCGGATCGGATGTGCAGACATCCCGTAACTCTTAAGCATGGATGCGTCACACGAAGCCACGGGTTTGCTGAGTGTGCAGAAAAGAGGTCATTATGGCACTAAACATCAATTCGGGCGGAGATCTCAGTGCTTTCTTCGGTGGCACGAGCTCAGCCAACGGTACATCGGGAAGTTCCTTTTCCCTTGCCGATTACGCCAGCATCAGGAACGGCAGTTACGCAAAGCTGACAAAGGCATACTACAAAAAGCAGGATGCCCGGAAGGCCGGACTTGATGACGACACAGTCAAGGAAAAGGTATCATCCGAGGAAAAGCTGGCCGCCAAGGCCACTAACCTCAAGTCGGTGGTTTCTTCATTAGCCGACAGCAAATCGCTCTTTGAAAAGAAAAAGATCAAGGACAAGGACGGCAACGAAACTCTGGATTACGACAGGGATGCAATTGCCGAGAAGCTTCAGAGCTTTGTGGACGCCTACAACGAAACTTATGCAGCCGCTTCCAATTCCTCGTCCAAAGCATCCTACAACGCAGGCCTGACCATGGCAAAGGCTTCAGCCGCCAACTCGGGTATCCTGTCGAGAGTAGGAATCTCCATAGGAGAAGACGGAAAGCTCAGCCTTAACAAGGACACCGCAAAAGAGGCAGACATAAACGAACTCAAGTCCCTGTTCTCCGGCTCGGGCTCATACGCCGACAACATCGGCGCCAGAGCGACCATGATCGTAAACAGCTCAAACAACATGATCAACTCGCTCTACAACGCAACAGGAGGCCGCAGCGCTTCATCGGCATCCTCCGCACTGGATACCATAGTATAAAATTAGATCAATCTGTAACTTAATTATCTCCCATTCCGTCTTCAGGGATGGGAGATGTTTATTTTAGGAGTTCATTATGAAAAAAAGACTGTTAACAGCTACGATGATCACGGCCGCAATGATCCTTGCCGCCGGATGTGCAAAAACCGAAGCTCCCGTGACAAGTGAGGTGCAGCCGGAGCCTGAAACACAGACACAGGAGGCTCCCGCCTCCGAAGCTACCACAGTGGACTGGGGTGATCTGAAGGAAGATACCACCCCCGAAGGGGAAGAGACCCCAAAGGAAGAGGAGGAAAAGGAAAAACCTGCCAAAAAGAAGAGGGAAAAGAAGTGCAAGGGACAGGGCTTTTCGGATGCGGAAAAGTACATAAAAAAGAATCCCGAGGCAGATCTTTCCCTCAGCTATTCCGAGACCGTCTACACCCCTGAAAAGAGGGTTACGGAGCCCTATGCCCTGGATGAGATGTATTTCGACAGCCTCTCCGAGCGGGCCGAAAAGGAGAGCTTAAAGAGGCTCAGACTGAAGAGATCCGACACCGGCTCATACATGGACGCCATGGTCTATACCTCGGAGGAGACCATGCTGATAGACAGGATCATCACCGTGGAGTTCTGCGCATACGGAAGAGAGGTCAGCGACTACCTCTTTGAGGATGGAAATCTGAGCAGGGTCATCACCTATACCGGCGATATCTACGGCACCGTGCCGGATCATATCGGGGTTGATTCAAAGGTATGCTATTTCAGGGACGACTACATGAGCTTTGCCATAGTTGATGACAAGGCCGCAGGCTTTAAGCACAGGAGTTTTTCCGCAGCGGATGCGGCGGACAGCGGAGAGTTCATCGGAACCTCTTTTGACGAACTGGAGGCCGATCTTCTGAACAAGGCCTACATAACCTACGACACGGTAAAGGATGTTCCCGGAACCTGCGAGATCTCCGGCTATGTGGGCGATGAGTACGGCGGAGTTCTTTCCCACGTAAAGCTCACCCTCAGGTCGAGAGCAAACAACTACACCAACGAGTTTGAGACCAACGGCGACGGCTATTTCTCCGTACGGGTGCCCATCAACGAGGATGATTACTATTCGCTGGTGTGTGACTACGGAGATTTCGTCCAGTCAACCGTTGACGACATTAAGATAACTCCCGGCAACCTTGAGTATTCCCTGGGAGTGATCTACATGGCCCAGGCGGGGCAGAATGTCCACGATGCCAACACCTACCTTTTGAACGCAAACTACACCTCTCCCAAAAAGCTCAAGGACGGAGAGTACTGCGTGACATTTACCACCGCCGACGGAGGCAAGGCGGATCTTGCCTGCTACACCATGGATCTTGATTCCAAAAAGATCTCCGATGACACCATGAGAGTGGTTAAGAAGGGAGACCGTATCAAGTATTTTGTGGTGGATAAGAGAGGACTTGATTCCGGCAACCCCATGACCTATGAGCTTTCGGGTTCGGGGGCCGTTGTGAGAGTATATACCAACAAGGGCATGGTGGCATCCTATCAGGCAAAGGTGGGATCTGCCGGCACCGTCTGGGAAGTCCTTGAGATCAGGGACGGGGCGCTGATCCCCATATCAAATCTCCTTATCGAGAGCACAAAACAGCCGTTTCTTAAGTAGATCTATCCCGAAACAGATTGGCGGATGATGAAATTGAAAATCGTTCTCTATCTATTGACAGAACTTATGTTTGCGAGTACTTTAAGGAGATGGGTGCACCCATCGGGCAGTCAACGGTTTACAGGCGGCTTGAAAAGCTGGTGGATGAGGGGCTGGTAAACAAGTACGTCATCGATGTCAACAGCCCCGCCTGCTTTGAGTACGTCAGCCCGGACAGTCACAGGGATGCCGAGGTCTGCTATCACTGCAAGTGTGAGAAATGCGGAAAGCTCATCCACATGGAATGCGAGGAGCTCTCCGAGTTCAGGTCCCATTTGCTTTCTGAACATCACTTCAAGCTTGATCCCGTGCGGACGGTATTTTACGGTCTGTGCGAAGAGTGTATCTGATCATTCTGTTTCGGAGGTTATTATGAAAAAAATAGTATCCATTCTGCTGGCGGCCGCCCTTACGGCAGGCTGTCTGGTATCCTGCGGCCCTGCGCAGAGCGCGGCAGCGGCGGGAACAAAAAGCGGCGATGATGACGGCGTGAGTATCGTCGCCACCATCTTCCCCGAGTATGACTGGGTAAAGAACGTTCTGGGGGACAATCCCGCGGGAGCGGAGGTTTCCATGCTCCTTGATAACGGAGTCGATCTTCACAGCTACCAGCCAAATGTGGAAGACATCATGAAGATAGGCACCTGCGACCTTTTTATCTATGTGGGCGGCGAGTCCGACGAGTGGGTGGATGACGCCCTTAAAGAAGCCGTCAACAAGGATATGGTGGTCATCAATCTTCTTGAGGTGCTGGGTGACCGCGCAAGAGAGGAAGAACTGGTGGAAGGCATGCAGGGCGAAGAAGAGGAAGAAGGCGAAGATGGCGAAGAGGAAGAGGTCGAGTATGACGAGCATGTCTGGCTCTCCCTTAAAAACACCGAGATCCTGGTTAACGCCATTGCCGAGGGACTTGGCAAGGCCGACGGGGCAAACGCCGGCACCTATTCGGAGAATGCGAATGCCTATATCGAAAAGCTCAAGGCACTTGATGCAAAATATGAGGCTGCGGTTTCTTTGGCATCCAACAAGACCCTGCTCTTCGGAGACAGGTTCCCCTTCAGATACCTGGTAGATGATTACGGCCTTTCCTACTACGCTGCCTTTGTGGGTTGTTCTGCGGAGACCGAGGCAAGCTTTGAGACCGTCACCTTCCTTGCGGGAAAGGTGGACGAACTTGGATTGGAGTCAGTCATCACCATAGATGGCACGGATCACAGGATCGCCCAGACCATCATTGAAAACACATCAACCAAGGATCAGCAGATCCTTACCATGGATTCCATGCAGTCGGTCACTGCATCCGATGTGGAAAAAGGGGAATCATACCTTGACATAATGGAGAAAAACCTTACGGTTTTGGAATCGGCGTTAAATGGCTCGCAGGCAGCGGGCCCCGGTGCCGTTATAACCGCTGCCGATACAGGGGACAGTGCCGGAAGAGGGCGATGATATCTGCGTCGAGGGAATATTTGACACCTGCAAAGAGGGAGAAAACATATATTGTACACTGAACTCCGCAGTCATGCGCTGATGTCAGCCGGTTAGGCTTGCAAAACCACCGGATTTTTGGTATAATCCCCCCCATGTGGTGAAGGTAGATGTTTAAATACTCGGAGGAAATATGAGACTCAGGAGACTGATGATATGCCCCGTAGTTGTTTTGGCTCTGGGCTTATGTGTTACAGGATGTCAGAAAAGTGAGGAGGCCGGCAAGCAGCAGGAAGAGCAGCTCCTCGCGGTAAGCGTCACAAACCCCGTCTCAGGAAACATCGCAGTATCGACGGAATTCTCAGGTACTCTCGAATACGCTGACGAGATCTCGGTTCACCCCAAACTCTCGGGCGAGGTCACGGAGGTCTGCTTCAAGGAAGGAGACTTTGTAAATGCGGGAGACCTTCTTTTTACTCTGGATGACGAATCTATCCAAATGCAGCTGAAAAACGCACAGGCAGTTTATGATACGGCCAAGGTGGGAGCCGAGAACCAGCTCGGAGCCCTTCAGATGAACAGGGATACCGCCGTAAACAGCCTGATGACCGCACAGGAAGGCATAGGCCAGACAGAAAATACCTACGGTTATTATCAGCAGCAGTACGGAGACCTGGAGGAAAACCGACAGGATATCGAAGAGGACAAGGACGACCTCAAACACGACAAAAAGAAAGCCAGAAAGAAACTGGACAAGGCTAAAAAAGCCCTGAAGGAAGCAAAAGAGAGCGGCGCTTCCGCAACCGAGATCGCCGAGCTTGAAAAAGCGGTATCAACTCTCAAGACTTCCATAAGCTCCATGGAGTCGGGCATAGACGGCTATGACGACGCATTGGACAAAATAGATTCCTCTGAGGATACGCTGAACTATCAGATGAGGAACCTGGGGTATTCCTATGAGCAGGCTAAGCGCGGAGCTGCCCTTGCCCAGGAAAACCTTAACTACTTTGATCTCTACACCCTGCCCGGCACCATCAAGTCCACTGACGCAGCCATGAAACAGGCCCAGGTGGGAGTGGATTCCATTAAGCTTCAGCTTGATTACACAAAGGTCACCGCTCCCGTTTCCGGATATATTAAGAGCGTTGACGTGGAAAAATACGACATGGTACAGGCCGGAAGCCCGGTTATAGTCATTGCGGATGACAACGCCGTTGTGGCTACCTTCAACGTGCCCGAAAGTGCCAGCCGGATGATGAAGACGGGGCAGCTTGTCACCATCGACAGGAACGGCAATGAGTACAGGGCCGTCATCACCGAGATAGAAGACGAAGTAAGCGAAGATACCGGACTTTTCGAAGTAAAGGCCGTGGTTCAGGGATCCAAAGATGAGCTCACCACCGGCACCTCCGTGAAGGTTACGGCAGTAACAAACCACGCCGACAACGTAGTCACCATTCCCGTGGACTGCGTATACTACTCGGGCGGCGAGACCTTTACCTACGTTGTGGAAAACGGGACAGTCAGAAAGGTTTACCTGACCACCGGCATCTATGACTCCGAAAACATCGAGATCATAGACGGACTGACTCCCGATATGCAGATCGTGACCGTATGGTCCTCCGATCTTCGTGACGGTCTTCCCGTAAAAGTGATAGATAACGGGGGGGCGGCTGACTGATGCATTTACTTACCAGGCTCTGCCTTAAAAAACCCGTATCGACATTTATCATAATCGTGGCTATGGTAATCTTTTCCATAGCCTCCGTTGTAGGCATGAACATGCAGCTGACCCCTGACATGGAAATGCCTTATATCATTGCCATGGTCGTGTACTCCGGTGCATCTCCCGACCAGGTCGACAGGCTTGTGGCCCAGGAGCTGGAGGAAGTGGGCGCTACCATCACCGGTCTGTCCACGGTACAGTCCCAGTCCATGGAGAACATGTGCTACATGATCTACGGTTTTGACTACGGCACCGATGTAGACAAGGCCTACAACGATCTGCAGCAGGAGATCAATCAGAAGGTGTCATCCCTTCCGGATGACTGCAAAACCCCTACGCTTATAGTTCTTGATATAAACGCCATGGAGTCCATGTCCCTGGCGGTAACCTCAAAGACCGGAGCCGACGTGCGAGGCTTTGTGAACAGCTTCCTGGAGCCGGATATCTCATCCGTTGAAAACGTGGCCAGGGTTGACGTAAACGGCGGCCGTGAGGATTATATCAGTGTGCGTCTCGATCCCGAGGCTCTTGCTCAGTATTCCGTGGATATGACCGCCATCACCGGCGCCATAAGCAGCGCGGATTTCTCCATCCCCGGCGGTGCGGTGGACGTTGGTTCCCAGAACCTTAATGTAAATTCGCAGGTGAGTGTTGCCGACATCTACGATCTTGAGGACCTGCCCATCACCACAGGAAAGGGCGAGACCATCAGGATAAAGGATGTGGGAAGAGTTTCCTACGCCCAGAAAAAGGCCAGCTCCCTCAGCTATTACAACGGCAGCGAAAACGTCAGCATCGACATTACAAAGCAGCAGGGCTCCAACGCCGTGGGTCTCTCCAGAGACATAAAGGCTCTTTTAAAGGAGTATGAAGAGAAGCATCCCGACTTTGATATCGAGATCACCTACGATTCCGCGGACCAGATAGTTTCCGCCCTTACCTCCGTTGGTAAGACCCTGGTGATCGGTGTCGTTCTCTCCATGATCGTGCTCTTTATCTTCTTCGGCGATATCAAGGCGTCCCTCATAGTGGGAAGCTCAATGCCCGTTTCACTGATGGTTACCATCCTGCTGATGTACGTCAGCGGATATTCCCTTTCCGTTATCACCCTGGGCGGTATGGTCATCGGTATAGGAATGATGGTGGACAACTCCATCGTGGTTCTGGAGATGTGCTTCCAGAAAAAAGACAAGGGCTTCTCCTTTGAAGAGGCGGCCTACGATGCGGTCATCACCGTGTCCACCTCAATATTTGCATCGACCCTTACCACCGTGGTGGTTTACCTGCCCCTGGCTTTGATGAAAGGCCTCTCGGGCCAGATGTTCGGGCCCCTGGGCTTCACCATCATATACTCACTGACATCGTCGCTAATCTGTGCGGTGACCCTGGTACCTCTGTGCTATGCCAAGTACCATCCCATTGAGAAAAAAGACATGCCGGTTTCCAAGTGGGTCAGGGCAACCGCGGACAGGTACGGAAAGATCCTCAACAAGATCCTCAACAAAAAGGCCACGGTCATCATCGTCACTGTGGTCATGGTGGCCGTCACCATCCTCATCGCCACGCAGATCCACTCCGAGCTCATGAGCTCCACCGACAGCGGTATGGTTACCATCACCGCAAACGTCAGGCCGGGGCTTTCCCTTGACAAAAAGAATGAGATGCTGGAAATGCTGGAGGATTTCGTCAAGGACAAGGAAGTGGTTGAGAAATATACCGCAAGAATCTCCGATGGTTCATCAACCCTGACGGTTAACGCATACTTCCACGAGGATGAAAAAACTCCCTCCGACGAGGTGGCCGATGAGTGGAACAAAGCCCTTGCCGGAACCCCCAACATGGAGATAGTCTGCAAGGCATCGGGCCAGGACAGCATGTCCGGGGGCAGCGGCGGAGACAAGAGCATCACCATGCAGTCCAAGAGCCTGGCGTCCCTGAGAGAGGCGTCGGATCTGGTGGCTGACAACATAAGAAATATTGAGGGCGTCATTAACGTCAAGACCGCATTCTCGGATTCCGCGGCAAAGGCGGAGGTCAGGATCGATCCCGTAAAGGCTGCGGCAATGGGAATATCACCCGCCCAGGCAGGTACTGTCATGCGCAATGCCCAGAAGGGCTCCGACGTCATGACAATGACGGTGAATGAAAAGGATTACTCCGTTATCGTGGAGTACCCCGAAGACAGATATACCACTGTGGACGATCTCATGGGCCTGAAGCTCATGTCCACAAAGGGCAAGCAGGTTGCTCTGGGTGATATCGCCGAGGTTGTTTACTCGGACAGCCCCCAGACAATTTCCAGGACCCAGAAGTCCTACGAGGCTTCCGTGACCTGTACCTTGGATTCGAAGGTGAAATTCGACACCCAGGAGGCCATCGACAATAAGGTCAAGGAACTGAACCTTCCTCCAAATGTGTTCATGGCGGAAAGCTCCTACGACAAGATGATGAGAGAGGAGTTTACAGCCATCATCGAGGCGGTGCTGGCGGCACTGTGGCTGGTATTCATGGTCATGACCATGCAGTTTGAGTCGGCCAGGTATGCGCTGATGATCATGTTCTGCATACCCTTCTCGCTGATCGGATCCTTCCTGCTTCTTTTCCTGACAGGCTCCACCCTGTCCATGACATCCCTGATGGGATTTCTGATGCTGGAAGGAATAGTGGTTAACAACGGAATACTGATGGTGGATACCACCAACCTCTTCAGACAGAGCATGAGCACCGAGATCGCTCTGGTGGAAGCCGGAAAGAGCAGGCTGAGGCCCATCCTTATGACTACCCTCACCACCATACTCTCCATGCTGCCCCTGGCTCTCGGCATAGGAAAGAACACCGAGTCCATGCAGTCCATGGCCGTGGTTATCGTGGGCGGACTCATTGCCTCCACCATTCTCACCTTGATTTTGCTGCCGACATTCTATATAATTATCGCTAAGCGGACAAAGACCGATAAGAAGACGAAAAAGCGCTTCTTTAAGGGAAGAGGAAAGCCTATTAAGGTTCAGCGCGAAGAGGAGCCTGAACCCAGAGACGAAGGGGTGGACAATTAAACGTGTCAGATTGGGTTGTAGTCGTTGACGACGATATTGCTAATTTAAAGATGGCTGGGCATATGCTCAGCAAAAACGATATGAGGGTCACCGCTTTAAAGAGCGGCCACGCCCTTCTGGAGTATCTGGAGAGCAACCGGCCCGATATCATCCTTCTTGATATTCTGATGCCTGAAATGGACGGTTTCGAGACTCTGATAAAGCTTCGCGAAAAGTCCTGGCCCGCCGCCGATATTCCCGTCATCTTCCTCACCGGAAGCGAGGACGAAGAGTCCGAGACAAGGGGCCTGTCCCTTGGGGCAATGGATTTTATCAAAAAGCCCTTCATCCCCGAGGTCCTGACCCAGCGTGTGCGTCACTGCATAGACCTTACCCATCTCCAGAAGGATCTGATGAGCGAGGTGGAGAAAAAGACCCACGAAAACGAAATGCTCACCCTTCACATCGTCAGGTGTCTTGCGGATGCCATCGATGCAAAGGACACCTACACCAACGGACATTCCGGCAGGGTGGCAAAGTACTCCTGGGAGATCGCAAAGCGCTTTGGTTACAACGATCATCATCTCAAAGAGATCTACATGATGGGGCTTCTGCATGACGTAGGCAAGATCGGCATTCCCGACAGCGTCATCAACAAACCCACCAAGCTCACCGATGAAGAGTACGACCAGATAAAGAACCACCCCGTGCTCGGGGCGCGTATCCTTTCAAATATCACGGAGATGCCCAAGCTTTCCACCGGAGCTCGCTGGCACCACGAGAGGTACTCCGGCGGCGGATATCCGGATTCCCTTTCCGGAACCGACATCCCCGAGGAGGCCAGGATCATAGCCGTGGCCGACGCCTATGACGCTATGACCAGCCACAGAAGCTACCGTGAAATCTTCCCCCAGGAAAAGGTAAGGGAAGAGATAAAGGGTGGCAGGGGGACCCAGTTTGATCCCATATTTGCCGACATCATGCTGGCTATGATAGACGAGGATACCCATTTCGCCATGAGAGAGGTTTGACATTCATGGATCTGATACGGCTTTCGCTCGATGCGGTTGTATTGATAATTCTGTGTATCGCAGCCACGCGGACAAAAAAGGAAAGGCTTGTTCCCATCCTTTATGCCGCGGGGCTGTTTTTTATGATATCCGAGGTGTATTTCATCTACAGGGGACAGGAGAATTCCGACCTTTTTTTCTGGCACGCCTACATAGCCTGGACGGCAGGCAATCTGGCGGTCATTATCTTCAGACTCCTGAAAAAAGAGAACGATAAAAGGAAACTCCTTTTGGAGAGGGGACTGCTGTGGCAGGTGGTGGTAGTGACGGTTTTTGCCGGCTTCATCCTCTGCGTGGGCTGGCTCATGAAGCTCTATATCAGGACTCCGAAGCCCGCAGTTACCGGCACAGCCTCGGAGCTTGTGTCCGAAGAAAAGAAGGAGCCTTATCTCAACACATATTCCGACCTTTCCGTACCTACCCAGATCACAAAGATCGACGGTACATATTTTCTGGTGGACTGCTATCACGACAGGATAATCTACAGCGATGACATAAACCTGCCGCTCACCTCCTGGTACGTGCTCACAGACGAGATGAAAATGGGCCACACTATTGCGGGGGACGGCCATGTTTTTCTGGCGGATGACACCGAGAACAACCGGCTCATGGTCTTTGAAAGGGACGGAGAGGGCTTTCGCTTTACCCAGGAGTTCAGGGACGTGGGAGAAAGGCCCCACTGCGTTATCTACGACGAGGATACGGATTCTTTTTATGCCTGGATATCCTCCGGCGGAAAGATGCACATCCTGAAAAGATCACCTGAAGATAACAGGATGTACCTTTGCGATACGAAGTACATAAAAGAACTGGACGGAGTCTATGTCCGCAGCTTCACCATAATGGATGATGAGATCTACTTTCCCGCCGGGGACGGACGGATTCTCTGTGTCGACAAGGACAGCTTCGAGATAAAGAAGACCTATCCCGTTGACGATTCCATAGGTGGCATGATCCAGCTTTCCAAGATAGACGACATGTACTATCTGACGGTTTCCACTGATATTGTGGGCTTCCAGGATTTTGCCACCATCGTCAGGTGCAGGGATCTGGAAACCCTTGAAAAGGGAGGCTGGGAGGATGTCTATTCCTCCTTTATCGGAGGGGGTACCCCCTATTACATCACCTCCTTTGACGACGCCTATTATCTGGTGGAGCACAGGCTGCCGGGACACTCCGTGTGGAGGTTCACGGTTGAGGACGGAAAAATAGAGGCGGAGACGATCTTTTAGTCATCCGGCCTTGCGCCGGTGACGTTGAGCAATGCACAGCATTGTGAGACATAAAAGAATTGCTTGCAATTCTACCGATAAGTCATCCTCCCGGGAGAAATATATGAAAATTATCAAAACAGAGGAGGCGGAGGGACACATACTCTGCCACGACATAACACAGATAATAAAGGGCGTTACCAAGGACGCTGTGTTCCGCAAGGGCCATGTGGTACAGAAAGAGGACATCCCCGTCCTTCTCTCCGTGGGCAAGGACCACCTGTACGTATGGGAAAATGACGAGACAAAGCTGCATGAAGACGATGCCGCAAGGGTCCTTCTTTCCCTCTCTGCCGATGATGAAGAGAGCCTCATCCCCGGTGAGGTAAAGGAGGGCAAGATAGAGCTTAAAGCGGGTTATGACGGGCTCTTCAAGGTGGACTCGAACAAGCTCCGAAAGCTCAACAGTCTGGGAGAGATGATGATAGCCTCAAGGCATGGAAACACTCCCGTAAAAAAGGGCGACAAGCTTGCGGGCATGAGGGTGATCCCCCTTGTCATCGAAAAGGAGAAAATGGAGAGGGCAAAGGAGACCTGTAAGGGAGGGGCGATCTTTCACCTTCTGCCCTACAGAAAGAGAAAATGCGCCCTTATAACCACCGGGAACGAGGTTTTTCATCACAGGATAGAGGATACCTTCAGCCCCGTGATAGAGGCAAAGCTTGCAGAGTTTGGCTGCGGCATTTCCTTCAGGCAGACCTGTCCCGACGATCCTCAGGTGATCACGGAAGCCATAAAAAAAGCCCTTGATGAGAGGGCTGAGCTGGTTATCTGCACCGGAGGCATGAGCGTTGATCCCGACGACAAAACACCCCTTGCCATAAAGAATTCGGGTGTGAGGGTGGTGACCTACGGTGCGCCGGTGCTTCCCGGAGCCATGCTGATGCTCTCCTATGCAGAAAACGGAGCCTGCGTGGTTGGTCTTCCCGGGTGTGTGATGTACGCAAGGCGTACTGTATTTGACCTGATACTCCCCAGGATAATGGCCGATGACGCGGTAAGCTTTGAGGAGCTGGCAGCCCTGGGAGAGGGAGGATTGTGCCTTGGGTGCGAGGTTTGCCGGTACCCGGATTGTTCACTGGGAAAGACCACGGCATTTTAAATGATCGATACAAAATTTCTGATCGGAGAGAATCATGAAGGGTGAGATAAAAGCCATCTGTATAAGCGAAAAAAGAGGAACTGCCAAGCATGAGGTCAAAGAGGCTCTGCTTAAGGAAAACTGGGGCATTGAGGGTGATGCTCATGCGGGAAAGTGGCACCGTCAGGTGAGCCTTCTTTCCTTCGATGAGGTGGAAGCCTTCAGAGCCCGGGGGGCGAAGGTGGAAAACGGAGCCTTTGGGGAAAACATCCTGGTGGAGGGTTATGATCTGAAGACCCTGCCCATAGGCACTTTGTTTTCCTGCGGCGAGGTTCTGCTGCGCCTTACCCAGATCGGGAAGCAGTGCCACAGCCACTGCGAGATCTATAAGCAGGTGGGGGACTGCATAATGCCCAGAGAGGGCGTTTTCACCGAGGTGCTCAGGGGTGGGACTCTTAAGACAGGTGACATTTTGGTAGTGGAAAAAAGTGTCCCGTAGTGGTACAATGGAGTCCTGGAGGGGTATTATGGGTGAGATAACGGAAGAGAGAAAAAAACTTCTTGATTCGCTGTTTGAAGTCATATCCTTAATTTCGGAGGGTAACTACGTTTACATCTGTGATATGGAGTATGATTACTCCCGCTGGTCCAAGGCAGCGGTAGATGTATTTGATCTGCCTTCAGAGTATATGTATCGTGCGGGGGATATCTGGGAAGAGCACATCCATCCCGAGGACAGAGAAAGCTATCATCGTTCCGTAGAAGAGATATTCTCGGAAAGTTCCAATCGTCATGACATGCAGTACCGCGCCCTTAAGGCGGACGGCAAATATGCAGTCTGCACCTGCAGAGGCGTGGTCATTAAAAACAGGGCCGGTATCCCTGCATATTTCACGGGTGTCATCAGAAATCACGGTCTCCAGGGCCATATGGACACCCTCACGGGTCTTCGCAATCAGTACAGCTTCTTCGAAGATCTTCAATCCCGTATCAAAGATAACACGCCATGCTGCATTTGCATGGTGGGCATAAGAAAGTTTACCGAGATAAACGAGGTCTACGGTTATCATTTCGGCAACACTGTCCTTCAGAGGTTCGGGCGGTATCTTTACGACCGGGTTGGTGACAAGGGCAACATCTACCGTCTTGACGGCACCAAGTTTGCCCTCATCAGTGATGTCCTTACAGTGGAAGAGGCCCGGAACGGATATGACCGTCTCCGCGCCTATTTCAGAAAAGGCATCGAGGTAGACGGGGCCGATATATCCCTCGAGATGAACTGCGGCTACCTCACCCTTGATGAATTCGAAGTAAACGACCAGACCATTTACGCCTGCCTGAACTTTGCCTACGGCGAGTCAAAGAACCGCCGGCAGGGCGATGCGGTCCGTTTCTACAACGACGTCACCGATGAGAGCAGGCACCGCATTGAAATGCTCAACACCATCCGCCTCAGCATCCCCTCGGGATGTGAGGGTTTCTATCTCTTATATCAGCCGGTGGTTGACGCACGCAGCGAAAAGATCTCCGGTGCCGAAGCACTTCTTCGCTGGAAGTCGGATGACTACGGCGTGGTACCTCCGGATTTATTCATCCCCGTGCTTGAAACCGATCCCCAGTTCCCCGAGCTGGGACGCTGGATCCTGAGGACGGCTCTTACCGAAGCAAAAAGAATGTTTGAGGATAATCCGGATTTTGTCGTAAACGTGAATCTTTCCTATACCCAGCTTGAACGTCCGGATTTTGTGGACAGAGTAAAGATGATCCTTCAGGATACGGACTATCCCCCCGATCATCTCTGCCTGGAGCTCACGGAGCGTTGCCGACTGCTGGATATCGACCTGCTTAAAAATGCGATCACCAATCTACGGGGCATAGGCATTAAGGTGGCCCTTGACGATTTCGGAACCGGTTTTGCTTCCATCGGACTTGTGAAGGCATTGCCTCTCGATACCATAAAGATCGACAGAAGCTTTGTGAGCGAGATCGAACATGACAACATGGAGAGACAGCTGATAAGACATTTCACCGATCTGGCCGCCACCTTCGGCGCCAGGGTATGTGTAGAGGGAATAGAGACCTCGGCCATGAGGGATATCCTCAGAGAATACAGCGTTAATTCCTTCCAGGGTTATTATTATTCAAAACCCATAGTAATGGATGAACTTTTAAAATGGGAGCCAAAAACAGCAAAGGTCTGAAAGGATGATCCTATGAAGCTTATGTTTGTGGGCGCCGACCACGAGGTTACGGGAAGCTGCCATTATCTTGAAGCCTGCGGAAAAAACATACTTGTTGACTACGGAATGGAGCAGGGCACCGACTCCTTTGAAAACGCCCAGCTTCCGGTACCTGCCGCACAGATAGATTACGTATTCCTGACCCACGCTCATATCGACCACTCGGGTCTTCTTCCTCTTCTGGTGCAAAGAGGTTTCAACGGACAGATCTTCGCCACCAAAGCCACCTGTGATCTCGCGGGCATCATGCTCAGGGATTCCGCACACATTCAGAGCTTCGAGGCCGAGTGGCAGAACCGCAAGGCAAAGCGTAACGGCACCCTCAGGGAATACGAGCCCTTATACACCATGGAGGATGCCGACAACGCCATCCGCAAGCTCGTTCCCTGCCCCTATGCACAGAGGATGAACATCTATACCTCCGACGATGAGAGCGAGGGAATAGATGTAAGATTCACCGATGTGGGGCACCTTCTGGGCTCAGCCGCGGTAGAGATATGGGTCTCGGAGACCGCAGCCTGGGAGGACGGAGGCGAGCCCTCCACGGTCTCCAAAAAGATAGTCTTTTCGGGGGATATCGGAAACTTCAATCAGCCCCTTATCAAGGATCCTTCCCTTATCGAAAAAGCGGACTACATACTGGTTGAGTCCACCTACGGCGACAGGCTTCACTCTACCGAGAGGGTGGACTATGTAAAGGAGCTGGCCGCCACCTTAAAAGAAACCTTCGACCGCGGGGGCAATGTGGTGATCCCATCCTTTGCGGTCGGACGCACTCAGGAGATGCTCTATTTCCTGCGTCAGGTCCGTCTGGGCCGTATGGTTCCCGGTCACGAAAACTTCAAGGTCTATGTGGATTCACCCCTTGCGGTTGAGGCCACGGGCATCTTTAATAAAAACACGGCGGAGTGTTTCGACGATGCCGCACTTGCCCTGGTTAACAAGGGCATAAATCCCATTTCCTTCCCGGGACTTATCCTGGCCATCACCAGCGACGAGTCCAAAGAGATCAACTTTGACGACGAACCCAAGGTTATAATTTCCGCCTCCGGTATGTGCGAGGCCGGCCGTATCAGGCACCACCTTAAGCACAATCTCTGGAGGAGCGAGTGTACCGTGCTCTTCGTGGGTTACCAGGCAAACGGAACCCTGGGCCGTGCTCTGGTTGAGGGGGCAAAAGAGGTAAAGCTTTTCGGAGAGCCCATTGAGGTCAGGGCCTCCATCAAACAGCTGGCGGGCATAAGCGGACATGCGGACCGCAAGGGCCTGCTCACATGGATGGGCGGCTTTAAGTCAAAGCCCTCCAGAGTCTTTGTTGTACACGGTGAAGATACGGTCTGCGATATCTTTGCACAGAGCCTCAGGGATGAATTCGGATTCGAGGCCGACGCCCCTTACTCCGGAAGTGTTTACGACCTTGTGGCCGACAGGTTTACCACAAAGGCGGCTCCCGTCAGGGTTGTCCATACCGGCAAGAAGGTTGTCTCCGCGGTTTACAGGCGGTTCCTTGCTGCGGCGGAAAGGCTCCTTGCCATCGTTAAGAGGTCCGACGGTCTGGCAAACAAGGATATGGCGAAGTTTGCGGATCAGATCAACGCCCTGTCCGACAAGATAGAACATTAATGGTAAAATTGGTACACGCGCTTAGTGTTTAAATTTGTTGCGTTTATTAGGCTTTCGTGTTAACATACATTTAAGAGGTGGTGCTTGCACTGCCGGGGCTGGTCGAAAGACCCGGGTCCAACGAATTG
>JAFYEL010000041.1 GCA_017544285.1 Lachnospiraceae bacterium
AACAGAGAAGACGAAGTTTGGACTGAAAATGTAACAATTGATACAAGAATTAAAAAAGTGTTTGCTAAGAATAATAATTTAGGTTTAGGGTTACTGTTTTTTAAATACATGAAAATGTATTATATGTATTATAAGCAAATTCTGACACAGTCGTTAAGGAGAAAAAAATGCAAGCAATAATCTTAGCTGCCGGAATGGGTAAAAGGCTTAAGGAACTTACACAGAATAACACAAAATGTATGGTGAAGGTCAATGGTGTAACACTTATCGATAGAATGCTGCACCAGCTTGATAAACGTCACTTGTCAAGGATAGTAATAGTAGTTGGATACGAGGGGAAAAAGCTGATAGACTATGTTGATTCCCTGAAAATTGATACTCCTATTTGCTATATCGAGAACCAGATTTTTGACAAGACAAACAATATTTATTCACTTTCCTTGGCTAAGGAATATCTTAGTAAAGAAGACACGCTTTTATTTGAGTCGGATATCATTTTTGAAGATTCCGTAGTAGACTGCCTTATAGATGATCCTCGTGAGACACTTGCGATAGTCGATAAATACGAGCCTTGGATGGATGGTACATGCCTGCGACTGGATGAAGATGATAATATTGTGGATTTTATTTCCGGTAGGAAGTTTGATTTCAACAATACACATGGATGTTATAAAACTGTAAATATTTACAAGTTTAGCAGGCATTTTTCTGAAACGCAGTACGTTCCATTTTTGGATGCTTATCAGAAGGCTTTAGGCGAGAATGAGTACTATGAACAGGTTCTTCGCGTAGTTACTATGCTTGATGGCGCAGAGATAAAGGGGAAGCGCTTGGAACAGCAGAAGTGGTACGAAATAGATGATATACAGGATCTGGATATTGCAGAGGCTCTTTTCTGCCCGGATATTGACGAGAAAGTTATTCGCATGGAGTCCAGATATGGCGGGTATTGGCGTTTTACAGGATTGTTAGATTATTGCTATCTGGTGAATCCATATTATCCTCCTCAAAAGATGAAGGATGAAATGCGAGCTTCTTTTGATCGGTTATTGGGTGATTATCCGTCCGGTATGAGTGTGAATTCTGTTTTGGCGGCCAAGAATTTCGAAGTAAAGCCTCAAAACATAGTAGTAGGCAATGGGGCGGCGGAGTTGATTAAGTCGCTGTTGGGGATGTTCAATGGTAAGATTGGTTTTATAAAACCGACATTTGAAGAGTATCCCAATAGGTACGATAAGGAAAAGGCAGTTATTCTTCAGATTGATAATCCGGATTATTCTTATGGTGTCGATGATGTTATAGAGTTTTACGCTGATAAAGAGATTGAGGCGTTGGTATTAATTAATCCGGATAATCCATCTGGAAACTATATAAAAAAGTCGGAGCTAATTAGACTGATTGAATGGTGTGAAGAAAAGGCAATCAGTATTATTGTAGATGAGTCGTTTGCTGATTTTACTGATGAAGTAGACAGCACGCTTATTGATCAAAAATATCTTGAGAAGTATAATAAACTCTACGTGATGAAGAGTATTTCAAAGTCTTACGGTGTTCCCGGACTGAGACTTGGAATCCTAGCTTCGGGTGATATAGAGACCATTAAATATATCAAGAAAGACGTCTCTATTTGGAACATTAACTCTTTTGCAGAGTTTTACATGCAGATAGCGGAAAAGTATAAGAAACAGTATGTTTTAGGACTTGAAGAGTTCAAAAGGGAGCGGGCAAGATTTGAGAAGGATCTTTCTTCCGTATCCGGTATCAGGGTTATTCCTTCACAGGCGAATTATTTTATGATAGAGCTCTTGAATGCATCTGTGGTTGATATCACTAAGAAACTTCTTTCCGGGTATAATATATTGGTTAAGGATCTGTACGAGAAACTTAATGGTAAGGAGTATATGAGAATTGCAATTAGGAATCGTGAGGACAATGAAAAGCTGGTAAAGGCATTGAAGGAGATTCTTGAAGTGTGATTTGGAATACCACTTATAAACGATGAGAGTGGGTAGTATGATGTTAATCTTGGAGTAAAGCTCTGTAGGCTAAAATCAGAGCTATACTAACGAGAATAAGTGCCCCTTTGGGGGCACTTCAGACTGAAGACAAAGTCCACAGTTACGGCTGTGGACTTTTTTTCGGTTTGCGCGCCATGGGCGCGCTCTAACGGGTGAAAGTTCCGAGTACGCGTAGGCAACAACGAAGTAACACATGGATATATAATCCGGCCAGATATTTCGAATACATATTCGGATGATTGGATTACAGACGAATTATCCAGAAGAATGATAAATTATGAACCTAAACGAACTTTTAAAATACAATGACATAGTGATCCAGTGCCACGACAACCCAGATGCGGACGCCCTCTCATCCGGATACGCTCTTACTCGGTACTTTGAAAAGATGGGTAAGAACCCTCGTTTCATATACCGGGGCAAGAACAGGATCACAAAGAGCAATCTTCTGATCATGCTGGACAAGCTCTCCGTACCGGTGAGTTACGAGCCTGATTTCAGCGATGTTCCGGAGCTTCTTGTGACCGTGGACTGCCAGTACGGGCAAAAAAATGTAACAAGGACTGAGGCAAGGAATGTGGCGGTGATCGACCATCACTGCGCCTCTGACGAGCTCCCCGAGCTTTCCGAGGTCAGGAGCAACATAGGCAGCTGTGCCTCGGTGATCTGGGACATGGTCCGCAGGGAGGGCATGAGCGTGGATGACGATATACTTCTGTCCACAGCCCTGTACTACGGCCTTTTCACGGACACCAACAGGCTTTCGGAGATTTCGCATCCCCTGGACAGGGACATGCGGGATCTGCTTTCCGTAAACAAGAGCCTCATCACCCAGATGTGCAATTCCGGAATCTCTCTGGACGAGCTGAAGATAACCGGCAGGGCCATCCTCGAGAACGAGTACCACGCCGAAAACAGGTACCTGCTCATAAGGGCAGAGTGGTGCGATCCAAACATCCTCGGGGTCATAAGCGACCTTTCCATGGAGACCGTGGGGGTTGATATCTGCGTGGCCTACTATGTGAGTCTGGGTGAGATCAAATTCTCCGTCAGGAGCTGCATAAAAGAGGTTCACGCCAATGACCTGGCCAACTTCCTGGCAGCCGGCATAGGCGGCGGAGGCGGTCACATAACCAAGGCCGGCGGAACCATAAGGCCCGAGCTTCTCCTGAAGCGCAGCGGCGGGGAAGAGGATGATCTGGAAAATATTGCAAACTACGAGCTGAAGAGCCGTCTTGAAGAGTATTTTTCGATATACAGGGTGATCTATGCCAAAGACACCATCCTGGACACCTCGGGCATGAAGCGGTATGAAAAAAAGCAGCAGCTTCTGGGCTGTGTTGAATTAAGCGAGGTATGCCCCGTGGGCACCCAGATCATGATCAGGACCATGGAGGGCGACATCAACCTGAGGGTGGAAAAGGACATATTCCTGATGATAGGAATGGAGGGTGAGGTATATCCCATAAAGCGGGAGAAGCTGGAGAGCAGCTATACCTTTTCCGAGGAGCCCTATGATAAAACCTTTGAGTACGATCCTTGCATCTTTGATGTGCTTTCAGGGGAAAGAAAGAACGTCCTGGGCTTTGCCCGGTCGGTTCTCAGCACCGGGTCCGTAAGGATACTCGGAAAGCCCCTGGATGAGCATGTAAAGCTCTTCACCTCATGGGATGAGGAACGGTATTATTCCGGAAACCCCGGGGACTACATCGTGGTGAGAGAGGATGATCCCCACGATATTTACATCATCAACGGCAGACTTTTCCCCGATCTTTATATGGAGGTGGACTGATGACGGCGCATTACAATGCATTTATTTCGTATAAGCACGCCCCCGAGGACAACAGGGTGGCGGAGGCGGTCCACAAGGGACTGGAGCGCTTTCATATTCCCCATAAGATCCGGGAGAAGACCGGAGTGAAAAGGATCAGCCGCATCTTTCGTGACAAGGATGAGCTCCCCATCACCAGCGACCTAAGCGATTCCATAGCCGAGGCTCTTGCGGGCTCCGACTATCTTATAGTCATCTGCTCCACAAATACAAAGGAGTCTGCCTGGGTACCCAGGGAGATAGAGTACTTCCTGAAAAACCACACCAAGAAGCAGATCTTCACCGTCCTGGTAAACGGCGAGCCCAGGGATGTGATCCCTGAGATCCTCACCTATGAAGAGCGTAGGGTGACGGATGAGAATGGAAACGAGAAGATTGAAAAGATCCCGGTGGAGCCCCTTTCCTGCGACTACAGGATAGCCCCGGGAAAGGCCAAGAGGACGGAGCTTCCCCGCCTGGCCTGCGGCATCATAGGCTGCGCTTATGACGAGCTGATGAACAGGCGCAGGCAGTACAGGATGAAGCAGGCTATTGCAGGTTTCACGGTGGCCCTTGCCTTGATGGCCGGTTTTTCCGCCTATATGTACTACAGCAGGGACAAGATTCACAAGAACTATCTGGAATCCCTCAGGAACCAGTCAAAATACCTTGCCAACGAGTCACGGCGCCTTCTGGAAAAGGAGCAGCGGATAACTGCGCTCCAGCTTGCCCTTGAGGCCCTGCCTGCAGGGGAGGGGGACGACAGGCCCGTAACCGCAGAGGCTGTGGGTGCCCTGACGGACGCTGTCCTTGCCTACGAGGGAAAGAGCGGCAACAATATCCACGCGGCATGGAATTACAGGATGCCGGGGGTTGTGTCCGATTTCAAGGTCAGCAGCGACGGAAACAGGCTGGCGGCTTTGGATGCGGGAAATGTCATAGCTCTGTGGGATACCGAGAGCCATGAGAAGTTACTTTACCTTGACGACCTGAGTTCCGGTGTTTCGGGGATGGGCTTCCCCGACAGCACATCTTTTGTCTTCTGGGATACGAAAACTGTAAGATGCTACGATGCGGCAAGCGGTGAGGAGCGCTGGACCTACTCCTCTGAAGGTGAGTATTTCAACGAGGGAAAGACCCTTATGGTAAAAGACGGCTCCCTTTATCTTTCCACCGCCGACGGCAGTTTCGTAAAGCTGAACATAGCCTCGGGCAAGCTAGAGGGCGACCTCTCCCTTAAAACGAAGGAAGGGTTTGAAGGCGTCGGCATTACGGAGAGCGCCCTTTCTCCCGGAGGAAAAAGGATAGGCTTCCGCGGCAGCGACAACACGGGGAAATATGTATTCGGTGTTGTAGAGCTTGGCCCCGACGGCCTTGATTCCGGAAAGCCGCTGCTTGTGGGAAATGAAGAAAAATGGATCAGGGATATCGCATGGTTTGACGACGATACCCTTTTGATTTCCTCCGCTGCGGCGGACTCCACCGAGAGCATGGCTTACGGGGATATGGAGGTCTTTTCCACGGACCACTCGAAGCTCGTATGTTTTGACGCATCCGACCTTAAGGAAAGGTGGACTGCGGATTTTGTATGCAACGGCGTGATGATAGAGAGCGGATTCCTGAGGCTTTCGGATGACGCAGTGGCACACTTTTCGGGAAATGTTGTCACCGTCTATGACCCCAAGACCGGGGAGATGAAATACACCGGCAACGTGAACAGTTCAGTGCTTGATGTGAGCGACAGGGACGGGGACGGAAAGCCCCTCTATATCACGGAGAACGGCGGATATGCCGTACCGGTTACGGGGATCGATTCCGACGCGGTGTACTATCGCAGATACTTCACCGACGAGCTCCGCCAGGCCGTTGTCAACAAGGGCGTCTACGCAAGGCAGAGGTACGGCAACGAGATAATCTACTACGGCCCCAGTGTCTATGATGAGTCCTGGAAGCCCCTGACCGGAGATGCCCTTGAGGGCACCGTAGAGGATTTCTGCCTGGATGAAAAATATCTGGCGGTTATGTCTGCCCCCGATGAGGGAAATCCCGCGGTTGACGTTTTTACCGTGGATGAGGAGCCTTCCCACTACGGCTTCGTCCTGAAAGGCGAGAACACATATGATTACGACGTGCTGGGAATTCAGGGAGATTTCGTATATCTGGGACATAAGGATTCCGATAACTACGGACTTGTAAAGATAGATATAAAGAATAACAAGGTTGCCGAGGAGAAGCTCTTTGAAATGGCAGGAACCTTTGGTTCGTCTGCAACCATGAAGGGTGGAAAGCTTGTATTTTTATACAGGACGGAGAACTTCGGTACGGGACTTGCAGTCTATGATACGGAATCCGGAGAGAGAAAGGATATTGAGCTGCCAGAGGATATCGGCTTTGTGGGTCAGGCGCCGGTATTCTACAGCGAAGAGGGTATCGTTTTCCTGAAGGGCAGCGAGGAATATATTATAGATATCCAGAGCGGAAAGGCTGTTAAGCCTGAGACTCCTGAGGGCTGGTCGGGAACTTCCTGCTTCTCCGGCAACAGCGCCGGCGGATCCTTTGCCCTCTCGGACGGAAGGACAGTCCTTGTGACGGGAAAAGACGGCAAGGTTAAAACTTCCATAAAGTGCCCGGGGATCACACCCCTGGGGATCACCTTTGCCGGGGACTTCCTCTATGTGCTTTACAACGACGGCGGCCTTTTCAGGTACTCCCCCTCAACCGGCGAGCTGTCGGACAAGGGGGAAGCCTCGATCTTTAACTATTTTGACGGGGAAACCGAGTTTTATCACAATGGTGACGATGACACCATGTACATCAGAATGGACAGGCTGGTGGACGTGATCGATCTGGAAAGCGGAATGGAGACTGCCCATATCCTCAACTGCTTCGGCCATCAGGCGGGCCGTGATATCTTTATCACCACCGCAACCGGAGCAGAGGAAAAAACACAGGTTGGATATTTCAAGAGATACACGGTGAGTGAGCTCATCGAAAAGGCCCACAGGATACTGATGGGGGCCGAGCTGCCGGAGGACATGAAGTCATACTACGGCATCGTAGAGAACTGAGCTTACTTTGATCTATCAGTTGAATCCGTCATATCTGAATGCGAACGTGGTGAAAAAGATTCTATCTCAGATCGAAGATATAGAATTGCTGTAATATCAAAGGAGAACGGTATTTATGAATGATTTTGTATTTTACACACCGACACGGGTAATCTTTGGCAGAGACGCTGAGGAGAAAACAGGAGAAGAGCTGAAGAAGCTGGGCGTTAAAAATGTATTTATTGTGTACGGAATGGGCAGCGTGGAGCGCTCCGGACTTCTGGAGAGGGTAAAGAACTCTCTGGAGGCGGCAGGGATCTCCTTCACCCTCTTTGGGGGAGCAAAGCCCAATCCCACTCTTGAGCACGCCGTAGAGGGCGTTAAAGCCGCTGCAGAGGCCGGGGCAGACTTCATCCTGGCTGTGGGCGGAGGAAGCGTTATAGACACCGCAAAGGGCATTGCACACGGTGCGGCAAATCCCGGCGTGGATCTTTGGGATATCTGGACGGGAAAGCATGCGCTGACCAAATCCCTTCCGGTGGGCGCCATCCTTACGATAGCGGCAGCGGGCAGCGAGATGAGCGATTCCGCGGTCCTCACCAACGAGGAGACCGGCTTTAAGATGGGAATAAACACGGAGTTCAACAGGTGCAGGATCGCATTTATGAATCCGGCCCTTCTTTCCACCCTCCCCAAGTATCATCTTGCGGCAGGCGTCACGGATATAATGATGCACACTATGGAGCGTTATTTCATTCCCGGGATAAAATGTGAGCTTACGGATGAGATCGCAGAGGGACTCCTGCGCACCGTTATGAAGAACGGAAAGATAATAGTGGAGGATCCCTCCAACTATGATGCCATGGCGGAGGTTATGTGGTCCTCGACCCTTTCGCACAACAATCTTACGGAGTGCGGCAGGGGGAAGGATTTCTCCGTACACAGGATAGGCATGGCTCTTTCTGCGGCCTACGATCACATACACGGGGCCACTCTTTCCGCAGTCTGGGGTGCCTGGGCAAGATACCAGCTGGACAGTGCGCCCGACAGGTTTGCAAGGTTTGCAAGGAAGGTGTTCGGGATCGAAGAGGCCGATGATATGGCAGCGGCAAAGGCCGGTATAAAGGCGGCAGAGGACTTCTGGAAGAGCATAGGGATGCCTGTTACCCTGCAGGAGATCTGCGGCAGGAAGCTGACCGAAGAGGATATGAAGGATCTCTCCATGAGGGCCACCAAGAACGATACCGTGAAGCTCTCGAGGCTTAAACCTCTTGGGGCTGCCCAGGTGGTTGAGATATACCGGATGGCCTCGGGGGACGGGGATATGGGCTCATTGTGATAGCATCTCCAGATATTTCCGGCATGAATCAGCCATCATCCGTCGCCTTTCAATACTTCCTCGGCAAAACTCCTTAAAGCCCATCCCTGAAATCCCGGCGCTGCCTGCATGCATATGCCATACCCTGATCTCGGGAAGGTACACCATCTTAAGGCCTTCACGCTTGCATCTCAGGGCCAGGAAATCCTCTTCGTGATAGAGGAAGACCTCGGGTTCAAACAGCTTATCATGGCCTTCGATAAACCTGCGGTCAAAGATCAGGCATGAACCCTGGAGCACCACGCCCTCCTGCCTTTTTTTCCAGGGTGTATCCGGGTGGATGGCGGTCTTAACCTTTCTGAAGGCAATGTACAAGGGATTCTTTTTTCGACGGCAAAAGCTTACCAGGCAGTGGAGAGCCCGGCCGTGCTCATAATCCTTCATTTTCTGCACATGGCGCCCTATCTGCGCCTTCGCATCTTCTATATCCATGACCTTTTCGCGGAAGGGATTGGAGTGGAGTACCTCGTTGGGGGTATAGACATCCGGTCCCGCAACGAAAAACCCCGTCTCTTCATAAAGGTGCCGGAGCTTTGAAAGAAAGCTCCGGTCCTCAAAGGACATGTCGTTGTTTATCACGATGACAAAATCCGTATCGAAATTCTGCCTGATCAGGGCAAAACCCGCGTTGTTTCCCGCGGAAAATCCCAGATTCTTTTCGGTCTCCGTGACAATGATCCTATCATCGGAAGGGAATCTCTCCCCTATGGCGGGTGCCGCTTCATGGCTTCCGTTATCCACCACAACTATGGCCTTATCATCCTCCGGCAGAGCGAGCACGGACTCAAGAGTGTCCAGAGTCAGCCTGACGGGTCCGAAGTGCAGTATTAAAAAAACGAAACCTACCCTTTTTTTCATTGCGGCTTTTCCTTGAACACAACGTCCAGAGAACCCGAGGATCCCCTCATCAGGTCCCTAAGACCGGTGTAGCAGTAGTAGACATGAAACCCGCGCGGAATGCGCATCGCAAGAAAGATGAGCCGAAGCTCAAGGGAAAGGTCCCCGAAGAAAATCGGAAGGGATGAAAGCTCGTCAAAGGGCCGGGAACTCCAGGCCTCGCTGACGGCCTTTTCCTTGTCCTCGCGGGACATAAGGCTATTTGGAACCTTGCGGATATTCCACAGTACAATGGCGAAAAACTGGAGCAGCGCCACATAATAGTTCTTTTTAAGATAAGGGTGATAAGCGATCACCTCTTTTTTCAGTGTGTCGAAAAAATCCCCCAGCTGACGGTTGTGCTCGGGATCGTATCCGCGGGTGGCGGAGCGGTCGTACTGAACATAGTAGTACCAGATGCTCTTTGTCACCACCGCCTTTTCGATGCGGTCGATAAGCCGGTAATTCCAGAGCACATCCTCACCCCACTTTATATCCCCGGGGAAGGGCACCTGCTTTGCAATGGAGGCGCGCACAAGCCTGGCGCAGGGGCCTCTGTGGATCTTGCTTCCGTCGGCGTTGGAAAAATCCTTTACTGAGACATCCATCATCTGCCGGCGCAAAAGCTCCATGCCATTTTCGCCTTCCAGGGTCATTACAAAGGAAGGGTCTCCGGTGCTCTTGCAGTGACGTACCGGAGGCACGTTTTTTACCGCGGCGTAAACCACGTCCGCATCATGCTCGGTTGCAAGATTGACCGCCTGCTCAAGCATCAGTGGCGAAACATAGTCGTCGGCGTCCACAAACATAAGATACTCGCCGGTAGCCTTTTCCACGCCGAAATTCCTGGCGGCGGAAACTCCACCGCGCTCCCTGTGGAACACCTTTATGCGGCTGTCCGCCTCACCCAGCCTGTCGGCAAACGCATTGATCTCATCCGAGCTGCCGTCGTCCACCAGAATGACCTCAAAGTCTTTGTATGTCTGGTCCGAAAGGCTGCGGATGCACCTGGCTATCAGTTTTTTCGGAATGTTGTAAACCGGAATAATTACAGATACCAAAACCTACCCCTTTTTGAGCCTGACCCTGCAGGCTGTGTGGATCTCACGCCTGTCTGCAGGAGGAAGCTTCATGTAATCGTCGCCGTAAAGATTTCTGAGATATTCGTCATAGCGGATGGGAATGCTGATCTTCAGCCCGCAAAAATCCGCCGTTGTAAGCTGTGTGAACATGGTCCTGTCAAAGACCTCCCGCAGGTAGGATATACCCGAGGGGAGGCCGTAAAGCCTGCTCTTCCCTCTGTAGCGGGCCAGCCTTTCACATACCGTGAGGTAAAACCTCATGCCGCCTACATGGGCGAAAACGCAGCCCAGAGCCTTTCTGAAGCTGTAGAAGCGCCTGACCTCCGGGTTTGTTGCGCTCTTTTTTTCTATCACCGGAGAGGGAAAGATATAATCCAGGCAGAAGGAGGAGGCATAGAATGAAAAGTCATATGCCAATGCCCGCAGGTGCCTGTGAACCGGGTTCTCCGGGATCCTGTCCGCGATGAAGATATCCAAGCCCACCATGTTGAAGGCGGGGTTACCCATGTAATTTATGGAAAGATATTCGGTGTTTTTATTATAGTACTTGGGGATCTTAAAATAGTAGCGCTTTGTCCTAAGCGGCCTTGCAAGAAGGCGGTCCTTAAGGCGGCCTTCCCTCTTTTCCTTTTTGATTGCCCAAACCAGCTTTTCGTACTCGCTGCGCATCATCATGATGTCGATGTCGTCATCCCAGGGCACAAAGCCCTTGTGGCGCACCGCACCCAGAAGAGTAGCCCCCGCGGCCATGTATCTGATGCCGTATTTTTCGCACAGACCGGTGAATTCCTTAAGCATTTCCAGAAGGCAGTCCTGCAACTTTAGCAGGGTGTCATCATCGAGCCTGTATTCGGGGAACCAGCGTGAGTAGAGCCCCTTTCCTCTTTTAAACAGATCCATCATAAACTCATAATATCACAACGAAGTGATAAAGTCTCTCACTATATATGCCATCCATTTTCTTGACATTTCCCCTGTTTTATGGTAATTTACCAACTTGGAATTATCCAACCGCATTAATTTTAGGAGGAATTATTATGAAAAAAAGGATTCTTGCACTTGTAATCTCAGGAATCATGGCAGCTTCCATGATGACCGCTTGCGGCGGCACCGAGAAGGCTGAGCCCGCTCCTGCAGAGACCAAGACCGAGGAGAAGACCGAGGAGAAAGCAGAAGAGAATACCGAGGAGAAAGCAGAAGAGAAGACCGAGGAGAAGGCTGAGGAGAGCACCGGAAGCATCACCTTCGAGGATCTTCAGGACAACTACAAGATCCTGGTTGATTGCTACAATCAGGTTGAGGATCTTTACATGAACGAGCAGATCGCTCAGAGCGACGAGACCGAGAGCCTTCTTACCGAGGCAAAGGGCATCATCGACGAGATGGGCGAGGCTACCGAGGATGACTTCGCAGGCGAGCAGGATATGGTAGATATGAACGATGCTATGGCTACCATGATCGACGCTCTTGGAAAGATCGTTGACGGTATGGAGACCACCGACGCCGGCGAGTCTTCTGATGCAAGCGGCGATGTAACCTTCGTTGACGGCTTCTATGCAACCGATGCTAACGGCAATGATTTCATGATCGCTTTCTATGAGGGCGCTGCAGGTGATGTTGCTTACGTTAACGACGGTACCGACGAGGTATTCGCTGAGTACACCGTAGAGAACGCATCACTTGATGACGGAACCGAGTATCTTCTTGTAACCGTTGGCCAGACCCAGCTTGGTTACTATGAGGATGGCAGCGACATCTACATGGTAGATGCTGACGGACAGGTCTACGGCGCAGCCCGCCTTACCGAGGAAGAGGCTGACGCTCTTGCACAGGCTGCTTCATCAAACTAATTTTTAAATAACCCGGGAAAGCCGCCGCTTTTGCGACGGCTTTTTCTTTGGAAGAAAGAGTAAGAGATCATGAAAGAAAAGTTCAATTCAAGGATAGGATTTCTGCTGGTGAGCGCAGGCTGCGCCATCGGTATCGGAAATGTTTGGAAGTTTCCCTATATAACCGGACAGAACGGCGGCGGATTTTTCGTTGCGGTATATATCGCCTGCCTGCTCTTGCTGGGCGTGCCCGTACTGGCCATGGAGCTGGCCATCGGCCGTGCTTCCGGAAAGAGTATAATCCCCGGCTACAGGATGCTGGAAAAGGAAGGCTCAAAGTGGCATATCCACGGCTGGTTCTGTATTGCCGGTTCCTACCTGCTGATGATGTATTACACCACGGTTGCCGGATGGATGCTCAGCTATTTCTTTAAGTTCCTGACAGGGAAATTTGACAACGCCGGGGTTGAGACAGCGGATGTATTCACCTCAATGCTGGGGAATCCCGGAGAGATGGGCTTTTTCATGGTGCTGGTGGTAGTGGCAGGCTTTGCGGTCTGCTCCATAGGACTCCAGAACGGCCTTGAAAAGATCACCAAGGTGATGATGGCCGGACTGCTCCTGCTGATCCTGGTGCTGGTTGTAAAATCCGTGACTCTTCCCAATGCCATGGGAGGTCTTAAGTTCTACCTTCTTCCCGATGTGAATAAGGCCCGTGAGATAGGGATCGCAAATGTGGTGATGGCGGCCATGTCCCAGGCTTTCTTTACACTGAGCATCGGTATCGCCTGCATGGAGATCTTCGGAGCCTCCATGTCAAAGAATAAGACTCTTTGCAACGAGTCCATACTGATCTGTGCCCTTGATACCTTTGTGGCCTTCTGCAGCGGACTCATCGTGTTCCCTGCCTGCTCCAATTTCGGCATAGAGCCCGATGCGGGTCCCTCCCTCATATTCATAACCCTGCCTCAGGTTTTCATGAACATGACAGGCGGAAGGATCTGGGGAACCCTTTTCTTCCTGTTTATGACCTTTGCCAGCTTTTCCACCGTCATTGCGGTGTTTGAAAACCTCATCAGCAACCTCATGGAAACACGGAATCTGGACCGCAAAAAGTCATCCCTGATAAACTGCGTCATAGTGACTCTGACCAGCATTCCCTGCGTTCTGGGCTACAATGTATGGTCGAGCCTTCACATATTAGGCGACAGGGATGTGCTGGACAGCGAGGATTTTCTGGTTTCGAATATCCTGCTGCCCATAGGTGCGATAATATTTGTACTTTTCTGTTCATGGAAATTCGGATGGGGCCTGGACGAGTTCCTTAAGGAGGCCAACACCGGAGAAGGAGTGAAGTTCTCACCCGCGATGAAATATTACTTTAAGATAGTTCTGCCCCTGCTGATACTGGTGGTATTCATCAAGGGCTTTATCTGATCACAATGGTTTCTTACCAATTGTAATTACTCTTTTTTGAAATTATCCTTGCGGTATTTTTATACACGCTGACGGTCAGCTTGCTGTTCACTGCATGGGGCTTCGAGGTGGTCGCCAGCGGAAGCAGGATAAATTTATAGCCGGAGGGTCTGTTTTTATCTCCGGAATGTTCCCGAAACATATCCAAATTCTATCACATTTCCGTAAGTATTGATATCGCCCTTTTGTATAACATCCAGGTGAGAGTAGTACAGGTCATCCGGTCCCAGGAATTTTTCGTCAAACTCGTAATCACAGGGAACGCCGGGCTCACCCTTGAGGGCGTAAACAAATATCGTGTAAACATGGTCGCCGCTGCCTAAGGGGGGATAAGGCCCTTTGTACTGTCCGGGATTGGTGCCCATCTTAAGCTCACACTCGTGCACATCATCAGCTATCCAGTGGACCCAGTAGTTTGCAGACTCATCAACCATGTAGATCACGTAGTGGTCGGCTCCCTCAACTTCTTTAAAATGCAGTTCGGGAGAGAAGTTGTTGCCCTTTGCGAGGCTTGTGACAGCTAAATCC
>JAFYEL010000042.1 GCA_017544285.1 Lachnospiraceae bacterium
AGATCTCGGAACCGGGATAAACAAAGCCTCTGGCCTTTGCCAGCGCTACGATCTTTTCCATTGTCTTGTCGCTGTTATTCATAACTGTTCTCCTTTTAGAAAATATTCAAAAACGGCCTCTTGTATACCACATAAGAAATGCCGTCTCCTTTTCCGAATTTTACGGTGCGCTTTCCCGTCACCGAAACGCTGCCGAAGGAATCGACTATGTTTCCGGGAAGCTTTATATCTCCGGGCTCTGACGTGGCAAATACCATGATCCTGTCCCCCTTTATATTGCTTGAGGGATCAAAGGTGATGCCCTGTTTTTTGAGCTCGTCCGGTGAACCGATAAAGATGCTCTGGTCGTTAAAGCTCCTGAAATCCCCGGCGCTCTCATAGCTTAAGACCACCTTTATACTGCCCTCTCCTGCCTTGAGGCTTTCAAGCTTCACGCAGTCGGGCTGGGGATACTCTGAAATCTTTGTCTCTATAAGCTCTTTGAGCTCATCAGCGCTGTAGCTGTTCTCGTCGAAGGGCTCCTCTATGGTCTGGGTGATACGGCCCTTTGAATCGACCGCAAAGCTGTCACCCTTCACATTCATGTCGGGGGCCTTTTTTTCGTCTCCTGCAGGCTCTCCGGTATAGATGCCGGCCTCACCGGCGGAAAAGTTCTCGAGTGAAAAGGGCATCGTATTTCCAGCCTCACTGCTCCCGGAGCTTTTTGCGGATGCCGAAGGCTGCCTGAAGATCCTGGAAATGCCCCAGAATACCCCGGCAATAAGGCCCAGAGCAAGGATAAAAAGCAAAACTCTCAGCAGATATGCGCGAATAAGACGCGCACGTTTTCTGGCTGACATCTTTTTCCTTTTGTTTCCCCTCTTGACCATGAATCAAATAATACAGCTATTCTGCCATTCTTTCAAGGTTTTTTTCGGAAATACATCCCCTTCGCACCATATATTCAAGGGACATGAGTATTCCCAGCTTGCCGTGATACCAGGTAAGTCCCCCCTGGAAATACACGTTGTAGGGCTCTCTCATGGGGCCGTCGGCGGAAAGTTCTATGGAAGATCCCGAAACAAAGGCTCCGGCCGCCATGATCACCGGGCTGTCGTACCCGGGCATGTCCCAGGGCACGGGGGTGACGTGGCTGTCTATGGGTGATGCGGCCTGGATACCGCCGCAGAAGGCCTCCACCGCCTCGGGAGTCTTCAGGGTCAGGGCCTGGATTATGTCATGGCGTTCCTCCTCTCCCGCGGGAATGGCCATAAACCCAAGTTTTTCGTAGAGCTTTGCGGCAAACACCGCGCTCTTTTCCGCGGATGCGGTAACGGTTGGTGCCAGGAAAAGTCCCTGGTAATAAGAGGGAAGGATGCCAAGGGATGCTCCCACCTCCTTGCCGAGTCCCGGGGACGTAAGCCTGTGGGCCACCAGCTCTATGCATTCCTTTGTGCCCGCAATATATCCTCCCGTGGGGGCAAGGCCGCCTCCGGGGTTCTTGATGAGGGATCCCACCACCATGTCGGCTCCCACATCCGAGGGTTCATTTTCCTCCACGAACTCGCCGTAGCAGTTGTCCACCATGACCTTTACGCCGGGCTTTTTCTTTTTCACAAAGGCTATGAGCTCGCCTATCTGCTCAACGGAGAAGCTGGGCCTGCTCTGATAGCCCTTTGAACGCTGGATCGTCACCAGCGCTGTCCTTTCGTTTATGGCCTTTTCGATGGCCTCGTAGTCAAAGCTGCCATCCTCCTTAAGGTCGGCCTGGGCATAGGTGATGCCGAATTCCGCCAAAGATCCCGCAGCGGGCCTTATACCGATCACCTCTTCCAGAGTGTCGTAGGGCTTCCCCACCGGGGAGAGCAGTTCGTCGCCGGGCCTCAAGATGGCGGAAAGAGCCAGTGAAAGCGCGTGGGTACCGCAGGTTATCTGTGGTCTTACCAGGGCATCCTCGGTGTGAAATACATCCGCGTATATGCTCTCCAGTGTATCCCTTCCCAGATCGTTGTATCCGTATCCCGTACTGGTTCCGAGACATGCCTCCGACGCCTTGTTTTTCTGCATGGCGGCGATGACCTTGAGCTGGTTTTTTTCCGCTATCCTGTCTATTTTCTCAAACCGGTCCTTAAGCTCATCAAGAACAGCCTCGCCGAAGCTTTCCACCGATCTTCTTATTCCGAATCCTTCGTACATCTATATGACTCCCTTTTCCTTCAGTGAGCAGAATCCGCCCCTTCCGATTATCACATGGTCAATGACCTCCACATCCAGAAGCTGTCCGGCCATGACCATCCTTTTTGTAAGCTGTATATCCTCAAGGCTCGGCTCGAAGACTCCGCTGGGGTGGTTATGTACCATGACTATCCCCGCCGCGGCTATCCTCACCGCCTCCTTGAATAGTTCTCTTCCGCTGATCAGCGATGCGTTCACCGTGCCCTTGCTGATGAGGCTCTTTTTCAGAACAGCATTTGCCCCGTCCAGATACAGTGCCCAGACCTCTTCGTTCTCCAGAGCCTGAAGCTGGCCGGCAAAGAGGGCGTACACATCCCCGGGCTTATGGATGCGGGGCTTTTCGATCTGGGCTACCCTTGAAGCCATCCTCTTCGAAAGTTCTCCGAGGCACTTCAGCTGCACCAGTCTTACCGCTCCGATGCCTGCTATGGCCTTCAGATCATTCTCGGGGATCCTGTCTATGTAGGCCAGTCCCCCGTACTCTTCCGCAAGCTCCAGAACCCTGCCCGCCATCTGTGTTACTCTCAGATTTCCTGTTCCCGAGCGGAAAATGAGGGCGAGGAGTTCCTCGTCCGAAAGTGAAGAAGCGCCGTATGTGACGCATCTTTCGTAAGGACGCTGGGCCGGGGGCAGGTCCTTCATCTTTATGTGTTGCGGCATGCTTATGTGTTGCGACATGTTTTTCCTCTCACCTCTCTCCGGGAAGTTAAAGGAAATGTGTGGTTCCGCAGTTCGCTCGTCAATCCAACGAAGTTTGCCGATTTTACACCTCACATCAACGTACTATAGAAATCAGGATAGGAAATAACCGCGCATCCCGGATCGTCGATCTCGGTCTCACCATCCGCGATAAGCCCCGCCACCGTAAAGCTCATGGCAATCCGGTGATCCTCCTGTGTTTTTATCAGGGCTCCCCGAAGCGCAGCCCCACCTTTGATGATCATGCCATCCTCCGTAGGAGTGATATCCCCTCCCATGGCACGAAGATTCTGCGTAACCGTCTCTATCCTGTCGGATTCCTTGACCCGCAGTTCCGAGGCATCCGCTATAACCGTGGTGCCTTCAGCCGCAGCAGCAGCAATGGCAATGACAGGCAGCTCGTCAATGAGGGTGGGAATGATGGCTCCTTCTATCTTTACGCCGTGAAGCATTGAATACCGTACCAGGATATCCGCCGCTTTCTCGCCCTCTCCCCTGACATTGAGCAGCTCTATATTTCCTCCCATCTTCTTCAGCACCTCAATAATGCCGCAGCGGGTGGGATTGATGCCAACGTTCTCAAGGAGTATTTCCGAGCCGGGAACAATGAGTCCCGCCACCATGGCATAGGCAGCCGATGAGATATCCCCGGGCACCACTATCTTTGTACCGTAAAGCTCTTTTGCGGGCTTTACCGTGGCCACCAGATTCTCGGTATCACTCTCAATTTCCGCCCCAAAGCTCTTAAGCATGAGCTCTGTGTGGTTTCGTGACAGGGCGGGCTCCTTTACCTTTGTGATCCCGTCGGCATAGAGTCCCGCAAGGAGCAGGGCCGACTTTACCTGGGCCGAAGCCACGGGCGAATAAAATTCTATCCCCTTGAGATGTGCGGCATGCACATGAAGTGGCGCACAGCCATCCGTTGTCTCAATGCTTGCTCCCATTAGCCCCAAAGGATCCGTGACTCTCCTCATGGGGCGCTTCCTGAGGGAGGCATCTCCCGTCATAACGCTGTCAAAATCCTGGGCCGCAAGTATCCCGGACATAAGCCTCATGGTAGTGCCCGAGTTTCCGCAGTCAAGTTCTCCTTCAGGAGCTTTCAGGCCGTGAAGCCCCTTGCCGTGGACCGTGACCGTATTTTCCTTTCTCTCGATCTTTATGCCCATCTTTTCAAAACAGGCAATGGTGGAAAGGCAGTCCGCTCCGGACAGGAAGTTTTCGATCTGAGTTGTGCCCTGAGAAATGGCGCCGAACATGACAGCTCTGTGGGATATGGATTTATCCCCCGGCACCCTGATCTGTCTCTTAAGAGGTGATGATCTTTTTATCTTCATATCTTCTCCGGTCAAAAAGTGTCTCTATAGTTTTTGCCCGCCAGGAACCTGGCGTTAAGGGCTTTTCCGTCGCCTCTCTCAAGCTCGGACCGCACCTCGGACAGCTCTTTTTCAAACTCATCCATAAGGAGCAGGAGCTTGTCTTTGTTTGCCAGGCAGATCTGCTCCCACATATCCGGTGATGATGAGGCGATGCGGGTCATATCCTTAAGTCCTCCCGCAGCCATGAGATGCATGGCGTTGTCACGGTCGTCGCTTTTTCTGATGACATTTATCAGAGAATAAGCCAGCACATGGGGCAGGTGGGAAATAGCCGCCGCCGCCAGATCGTGACGTTCATGATCCAGCACCAGAACCCTGCAGCCCAGAGAAAGGACGAGTTCCCTAAGCTCCTCTACCCTCTTCTTGGAAACCTCGGGTGCGGGAGTCAGCACATAATTTGCGTTCTCCAGAAGGTTCCCGAAGGAATTGGCGTAGCCCGATTTTTCGGTGCCCGCCATGGGATGTCCTCCCACGAAACGATTCCCCAGTCCGTATTTTTCCACAAGTGAAAAGATCTCCCCCTTGACGCTGCCCACATCGGTGATAAGGGCACTGCCCTTTGCCTCGGAAAGTTCCCTTACATAGGGCTCGGCACAGAGCACGGGGGTGCATATGAAGATCACATCCGTCCCTTCAAATGCCGAGGCGGAAAACTCCGGGATGACGATGTCTGCCACGCCTTCATTTTTTGCAGCCTCAAGAGAGGCGCTATCAAGGTCAAAGGCGCGGATCTTCATACCGGGATAATGCGATCTGATGGCTTTTGCGACCGAGCCTCCGATCAGGCCCAGTCCGATAAAAGAAATGTCTGAATACATTGAAAACCTCGAAGGTGCGCTCAGCCGTGGGGTGAATATGCGCTGTGGGAGATGTACTCCGTTCCCACAAGGACCCCGTCCTGATATACGTCACGATATGAATCCGCGGAAAGTCTTCCCGTGGATACGGCGTAGAACCTGTAGCTGCGTCCCCCAAGGGTGGATGCCTGCACAAAGACGTTGCAGGTTATCTTCCTTGAATCCCTGTCACAGCTTGTGGCGAGCATGACGGGGGTATCGTAAGTGTTTACAAAGATCATATCCTTGGAGCCGGATGATATGGCTGCATCCTGTCCCAGGGGAAGGTAGTGAACGGGCATGGAATGGGGTGACCGCTGGACCACTGTAAGCCCTGCGTTCATGACCGCATTGTATACGGTGGAGCTCACCTGACAGATGCCGCCGCCCATGCCGGGCACGGTCTTTCCACCGGAGTAGACTCCTGCCATCTTGTAGCCGTTCTCTGCCGTTCTCGGCAATATGGTTGTACTGACTGACACTGCCTGGCCGGGTGATATCACAAGACCGTCGAACCTCCCGATGGCCACCTCCAGATTGTTTATCCTTGACTGTGAAGACCCCGAAAAGCTGGTGGAGCAGGTACCTGCCAGAGCGTATCCGTTGGCGGGAACTGCCGTTGTCCCAACAGGTTCCGCAGGAGTAACCTCCTGTGCAAGGCAGAGCGCCGGCGCGGTGCCGATCGTCAGTGTTACGGACAGCAGAGCTACGGCTGCCCACTTGAAGAAAGTGTTCATAGCGTTGTTCATGGTTGAAATCTTGGTAAGCGATGTTGCTGCTTGAAGCCCTTTGCCCGCAACATCTCTAAAATAAACTCACATTCCTCACTCAGGCTTTTCTGTCTGAGCGATGGCTGTCTTCTGCATGGGTATCCTGCAGTTCTTGTTGTTACCGAACTCGACAATGACGGTGTCTTCCTCGATGTCGATGACAGTCCCGTAGAAGCCGCTGGTGGTAAGCACCGTATCTCCCGTTTCAAGCGACTTAAGCATATTCTCCATCCGCTCCTTTTCCTTCTTCTGGGGCTTGATCATCATGAAGTACATGATGAGGGCAAAAACCACCACATAGGCGATAAGTACAATACTGCTGTTTCCGTTCATGATCATTCTCCTTTTTTGTTATTTTCTTCGGCAAGCCCCTCCAGCATTTCACGCTTGAAGGAAGCAAACCGCTCTTCTTCTATGGCCAGCCTGATGTCTGCCATCAGATGGTTGTAAAACCACAGGTTATGCAGGACGCAGAGCCTCATGCCCAGCATTTCCCTTGCCTTCAGCAGATGCCTGATATAGGCTCTGGAATACCTTCTGCAGGCGGGACAGCCACAGCCCTCCTCGATGGGCGAGGTGTCATCCTCATAGGCTTTATTGAAAAGGTTCAGCTTTCCCCTGTGGGTATATACATGTCCGTGTCGTCCGTTCCTGGAGGGATATACACAGTCGAAAAAGTCCACTCCTCGCTCTACCGCCTCAAGGATGTTTGCCGGTGTTCCCACTCCCATCAGGTATGTGGGCTTATCTTTGGGCAGGTACCCGGTCACCACATCAAGCACATGGTACATCTGCTCGTGGCTCTCACCTACGGCCAGTCCTCCGATGGCGTAGCCCGGAAGGTCAAGCTCGCCGATTGCCTTTGCATGCCTTATCCTGATGTCGTCGTAGATGGCCCCCTGGTTTATACCAAATAAAAGCTGATGGGGATTGACCGTATCCTCAAGGCTGTTGAGCCTGTCCATCTCTTTGACACAGCGCTCAAGCCACCTGGTGGTCCTGTCCACGGAATCCTCCACATAAGAGCGCTCCGCAAGAGCCGGGGGGCACTCGTCAAAGGCCATTGCAATGGTGGATCCAAGGTTTGACTGGATCCGCATGCTCTCCTCGGGGCCCATGAATATCCTGCGTCCGTCCACGTGGGAGTTAAAGGTGACTCCCTCCTCCTTTATCCGTCTCAGGTCCGCAAGGGAAAAAACCTGAAAGCCTCCGGAGTCCGTGAGTACCGGGCCGTTCCATGACATGAAGGCCCTTACTCCTCCAAGTTTTTTCACAAGTTCGTCTCCGGGACGCACATGGAGGTGATATGTGTTGGAAAGCTGTACCTGACAGCCTATCTCCTCAAGGTCCTGCGTGGATACCGCTCCCTTTATGGCCGCGGCGGTTCCCACGTTCATGAACACAGGGGTCTCTATCACCCCGTGCACCGTGGTGAGCCGTCCTCTTTTTGCCTTTTTATCTGTCTGTAATACCTGATACATATCCTATTCTTTCAAGATATTCCTCAAGGCAGAGCCCGTCTGCGGTGATCTCACCCGCCGCCCGCTCTCCCACATAGCGGAAGTGCCAGGGCTCGTATTCTATCCCCGTTATCCCCGTCTTATCGGCCGGGTACCTGAGTATAAAACCGTAACGGGCGCAGTTTGCCTCCAGCCATTTTCCGGCTTCGGTATCGGCAAAATCCTGATCCAGAGTTGTATGATCTTTTGAAAAGAAATCAAAAGCAAGGCCGAGCTGATGCTCCGATGTGCCGGGCACGGCCACCGTCATGGCCGCCCTGTTGTAGGCCTCCTCCTCGTCAAGCCCCTGTTTCATGAGGCTTTTCACCTTTCTTCGGAAGAGCATGGTCTGTCTGTCAAAATCCCTGTAGGGGGAGCAGACCACAAGTCTGACTCCGTCGTTGTTTGCATCCTCCAAAAGCCGTGTCACACTGTCCACTACTCTGGCGTCGCACTTGACGTTCCCTGCAATGTTAACCAGCTCCGGTTCGTAATCCTCGGGAACCGGATGATCCTTGTCGACGCAGATCAGACACCAGTCGTCCTCAAACTCCGGGTGCACATACTCCCCGGTCTCTTCGTTGAAAACGATGTCGTACTCTTCAATATAGGCAAAGGAGTTTCCCAGCATGAATATGCCGAAAGCCAGGGCCGAAGCAGCAAAAAATCCTGCCCCTCTTTTGATCCCCGATGATCTCCTGCTTAGCAAAACCAAATTACCTTTCGTCCAGCTTCTCGTAGTCCGTGTGGGTGCCCACATACTTGTATGCGGGTCTGATTATCTTGCCGGCGTTAAGAATCTCCTCGAGCCTGTGAGCGCACCAGCCGGGCATCCTTGCCATTGCAAAGATGGGGGTGAAGAGCTCCTCGGGGATATCCAGCATCTTGTAAACGAATCCCGAATAAAAGTCCACGTTGGGGCATACATTTTTCTGGAGCCTTCTCTTTTCCATAATAAGGCCTCCGGCTATCCTCTCAACGTTTTCGTAGAGATTGAACTCATCCATCATTCCCTTTTCCTCTGCCAGCTTTTTGGCGTACTCCTTGAGTATCACCTCTCTGGGATCGGAAAGGGTGTAGACCGCATGGCCCATACCGTAGATAAGCCCGGCCCTGTCAAAGGCCTGCTTGTCAAGGATCAGCTTAAGGTACTCTGTGAGAGCATCCTCGTCTTCCCAGTCCTCAACGTGAGCCTTGATGTCCTCGAACATATTCTGGACCTTCAGGTTGGCACCGCCGTGCCTGGGCCCCTTCAGGGATCCGATGGAGGCGGAAATGGATGAGTAGGTATCCGTGCCGGTGGAGGTCACCACGTGGGTGGTAAAGGTGGAGTTGTTACCGCCGCCGTGCTCCGCGTGGAGTATCAGCGCGATATCCAGAACCTTTGCCTCAAGCTCGGAATACTCTCTGTCGTTTCTCAGCATGTACAGTATGTTTTCCGCCGTGGAAAGCCCCTTCTTCGGCGGTCTGATGATCAGGGTCTCATCCTTTCTGAAATGGGTGTAGGCATGGTAGGAATACACGCAGATCAGCGGAAGCTTGTTTATGAGCTCAAGAGACTGGCGCAGCACGTTGCCCGCGGAAATATCATCGGGTGCCTCGTCGTAGGTGTAAAGAGTGAGGATACACCTCTGCATGGCGTTCATTATATTGCTGTTGGAGGCCTTCATGACCACGTCTCTGACGAACCTGCCGGAGAGCTCCTGGAGCTCGCTGCAGACCCTCAGGTATCTTTCCAGCTCATCCTTGTCGGGAAGCTTTCCGAACATGAGCAGATAGCTGGTCTCCTCAAAACCGAAACGTCTGCCCTTGATGCCGTCCACAAGGTCATGGACGTTGACTCCCTGGTAGTAAAGCTCACCGTCGATGGGAAATTTCGTGCCGGCTCTCATACCGAAGCCCACTACGTCGGAGACCTCGGTAAGTCCCGTGAGAACGCCCTTTCCGGAGGCATCACGCAGTCCCCTCTTAACATCGTACTCAAGGTAGAGGTTCTGGTCTATGCGGCTTCCCGCCATAAGTTTTTCCTGGAGAAAATCGACATCAGAACCTATGGCCCCCATCTCCTCCAGACTGAGCATTTCATTTTTTGAATCCCTGTTTTCTATATTTCCCATTTCTTCTCCCGTTTAATCTGCCAGATTGGTCTTTGCATTTTTTAGATCTATGACACCCTTTGCCCAGCCGGGGGTGACCATTATGTTGTGGTCTGCCCTCAAGGGAGGCATGGCGCTTATGAACTCGTCAAAAACCTTCCTGTAAAGCTCTTCGGTTACCTCTGCCTGGGCCACCTTTTTATTGTCGCAGTAGATCTCCAGAAACTTCTTTCCCTCTTCGATTTCCTGTCCGGATTGGGTGTAGACGTTGAAACAGATATTGCTTATCTTTTTGTCGGGATTGTCCCGAAGGAAGCTTCCCGCCACCATGTGCTTCATGATCTCTATCACACGGTCGTCCATTCCCGCATCGTAGATGCATACCTTTTCCAGAAGCTGCGCCTTGCTCCTCACCAGACGGATCATGGTGTCGTTCGCCATAAGAGCGTTCACCATCTGCTTTTCCTCATCGGAGGGCTGGGTCAGGCTCTTCTGTGCCCTCTCAAGATCCTCGTCGCTCACGCAGTAATGCACCAGCAGATGATCCTCAACCTGGTGATAGATAAAGGAGTACTCCATGTTTATCTTCTGCGAGCAATGGGGACAGTACTGCAAAAAAAGGCTGCCGTCCCTGAGCCGCTTTGCGAGACCGTTCTCGGTGGTGGCATTTATATTTGTGTAAATGGTGGCATCAAATTCCTTTTCACATTTTGGACATTTGACACTTATTGTTTTTTCCTTTAATCCGATCATATTCCTGCCGCCTTATAATCCGGCGCATCTGTTCATCAAAAGTGCGTCTGCCAGGGTCAGTGCCGCCATGGCTTCTACAACTACCACAGCCCTGGGTACCACAACGGGATCGTGACGTCCGTGGACCGTTATCTCGGTCTCTCGACCCTCATCATCCACTGTCCTCTGGGGCTTTGCTATGGAGGGGGTAGGCTTTATCGCCGCCCTGAAAACTATTGGGGAACCGTCGGATATGCCCCCAAGTATGCCTCCGCTGTGGTTGGTAAGCTTGCTTACCTTTCCGTCCCGGATGCAGAATGCGTCGTTATTTTCCGAGCCCTTAAGTTGCGCCGCCCTAAAGCCCTCGCCGATCTCGAAGCCCTTTACGGCTCCTATGGAAAATATCGCCGAGGCCAGCATGGCATCAAGCTTGTCAAATACAGGCTCTCCAAGTCCCGGCTTCACACCCTCGATAACGCACTCGATGATGCCGCCGGCGGAATCGCATTCACCCATGCACTCCCGCAGGTAGGCCTCAGCCTCCTTTGCGGATTTCTCATGGGGCATCCACAGGCTGTTCTTCTTTGCATCCGCAATATCGAACTCATCGGGGATGCTGACGGGGCCTATGGACCTGGTGTAGGCCCTTATCTTTATGCCCTCCGTCTCAAGAAGCTTCATGGCTACCGCTCCGGCTGCGACCCTTGAGGCCGTCTCACGGCCGGAGGACCTGCCTCCGCCCCGATAGTCACGGAAACCGTACTTTGCGTCGTAGCAAAAGTCCGCATGCCCGGGCCTGTAAAGGTGGGCGATGTCGGAGTAATCCCCGGAACGCTGGGATGTGTTTTCGATCATTATGGCTATGGGAGTACCGGTGGTCCTGCCCTCAAAAACTCCCGAGAGTATCCTGGGCTCGTCGGCCTCGCTCCGCTTGGTGGTGAACTCGCCACTGCCGGGCTTACGCCTTTCCAGCATGCCCAGAAGATCCTCTTTTTCAAGGGGAAGTCCTGCGGGGCATCCGTCTATCACCACTCCCAGAGAAGGTCCGTGGGATTCTCCCCAGGTGGTAATCCTGAATATTTTTCCGAATGAAGAACCTGACATAAATTAGCCTTACTTGTCGGACCCCGCAGCCCCTACCTTGTGGATGAGGATGCAGTTTCCCTCGTTGAAGGGAAGTGAGGGCCCGTTCATGATGAGGGTGCCCGCCTTGAGGTCCATGGTAAAAAATGTGATGGTACTGCTCTCGTTGTTGAGGGAGAACAGGTATTTGTTGTTTGGCGTAACGGCGATGTCCTTGGGGTAATCGCCGGAAACCGGAAGTATGAAGATCTTTTCCAGAAGTCCGGTCTTGGGATCCCTGGAAAAGGCACCTACGCTGTTGTCACCCGCATTTGAACAGAACACGTATTTTCCGTCTGCGGAAAGCTGTATGGATGAGGCTGCGGACCCGCCTGCATGGTATTCGTTCAGGGTGGGCACAGTCTGGATCTTTTCAAAATAGGGCTGTTCGTTTTTAACCTCGTAGGTGTAAACGTCGATGTAGTTTAAGGCCTCGTGGATCACATAGGCAAACTTTCCGTCCTGGGAGAACTTGATATGCCTGGGCTGTGACTGGAGGTTTGAACGGATGATGTCTGCCAGCTCCAGCTTTCCGCTCTTGTGATCGAGCCTGTATATCTTTACATGGTCCATTCCCACGTCGGTGACACAGAGGAATTTGTTGTCCCTTGTCATCTTGACGCAGTTTATATGGGGTCTGAAATTGCGCTCGGAAACGCTGCCCAGCCCCTTGTGGTAGATCTCGTCGGTGATCCTGTCGATGGCTCCGTCCTTTTTCAGGGAGAGCACAGTGACCTTGCCGTCGTGATAGCCCGCCACAAAAAGGAATCTGTCCTCATAATCGGTGGAGATGTAGCAGCCTCTCATGCCGTTTATGGAGCGCCTGTTGATCTCCGTGAGGCCGCCGTCCTGCTCTATGGTGTAGGACTGGACGCCCTCGTCGGTAATGGAATACAGAAGCTTTCCGTTGTGGGCGGTGGTTATGTAGGAGGGATTGGTGATACGAACGCTGGACCGCTCCTTCATGCGCCCCTTTTTCATGTCAACATCGTAGATCTTAAGTCCGTAATCCGACTCTCTTGTGTAACCGGCCACATAGGCCACATATTTCTCTGCCATGTTTTCCCCCGATCTTTTTGATCATCAGGCACTGCGCCGATGATAAAATAAAATCGCCTGCGATTTCAGGTCCCTATACATTGCGAACAAAAATTATAACATAAACAAACGTCTCAAGTCAAAGCACCGGATGTTGGTCCACATCCTGTTTATCCTCACATTGTCCTCTTCTTCGAAGCAGGCCATGACCACGGATCTGTCGATGACCTCCTTTGTGGGATACTGGGCATCCAGCTGGTAAAACTCGTCGCTGTCCTTCTCGGCATAGACCGTGTATCTGTCCTCTTCGTCGGCCTCGTCGCCGAAGAAGTAGCCGATACGGTGAGGCACGCATTCCGCCTCATCCTCTCCCGCGTAATTGTAGTTGATGTACTGGTATATGGTGTCGTCATCACCGCCGGCTATAACCGAGGTGTAGCCGATGTAATACATGTTGCGGACCGCGTTTTCCGGCATGGAGATAAAGTTGACGAAAGCCTGGGCCGCCTGTTTTTTACGCTCATCACCGTTTATGCCCTTTTTCAGCATCACCCAGCCGTCGAACCAGAGGTTAGTGCCCTCCTCGGGAGCGCTGTAGCGAAGGGACAGCCCCTCTTGTGCCGCCTGTTGCATGATGTACACCGCATCTCCTGACCACTGCTGGTTTGCGGCTATCTTGCCGGTGACCATATCGGCCTTGCCGGCATCGGTCTCAAAGGAATATACATTTTCCTTTACCCTTGTGAGTATGTCCTGAACCTGCTCCACTATCTCGGGATCCGTGCTGTTTAGTGCCTCAGTCAGCTTTTCATGGTAATCCGGATCGTTGACAAAGGCAGGTGAGAGCAGCTCTGCGCTCCTGTTCATTGCAAGTCCCGCAAAATAGGCGTCCCTGACGCTGTCCTTCACGGTGATCTGCTTATAGTGGTGCTTGTCAGTCAGAAGACTCCAGTGGGCAGCCTCCTCTTCGGTAATAAGTTCCGGGTTGTAGACTATCCCCAGGGTGCCCCACATATAGCCGGCCGCATATCTGTCAAGGCTCGCGTCCCTCAGCTTAAGGTTGCTGAAGACTGACGAGATATAGGGCGATACTCCTCTGGAGTAATAGTTCAGCTCGTCCTCACTGTCGTAAAAGGACTCGTCGTATTTTTCCAGAAGCTCCTCTCTTGCCAGCTTGGTTATCATATATTCCGAGGGGCAGACCAGGTCGTACACGTCTCCCAGGGTTATCTGGTTGTACAGATCCTCGTTGGTGCCAAAGGTGGAATAATCTACCTTTATCCTCTCCCCGTAATTTTCAAAATACCAGTCCTCGAAATCGTCCACCATGGACTGCTCGCCGAGGATCACCTTGCCGTTGTCAAGCTCTATGGTTTCATCCTCTCCCCAGTCTCCAAGGTCTATGTACTCTTCCCAGTTGGCCACCTTCAGAGTCAGGACATCCTCTTTTTTATCGCAGCCCGTCAGCGCCAGAGCGCTAAGGAGGATCGCGGATATGATAAGCTTATTTTTCATTGCTTCCTCCCAGGTTCATCAGGGCCACAGCCGCCACCACCAGCAGAAAGATTATGGCGGACAGCGCCCAAAGGGCCGTTTTTATCTCTGTATTTGCACCCCTTGTGGCGTTGACCACGTAGGTGCTTATGGTGTCAAAGGATGAGGGCTTGGTGTATGTGGCTATGAAATAGTCATCCAGGGACAGGGTGACTGCCGTCACAAATCCGTTTAGCACGCCGGGCATCATCTGGGGAAGTACCGCCTTGGTAAGGGCCTGGAATCCGTTGCACCCCAGATCCATGGCAGCCTCGTAGAGGGAATCGTCCATCTGTACCAGCCTGGGGTATACGGAAAGATATACAAAGGGGGTACAGAGGGTGGTCTGGGCTATCACCAGGGGAATAAAGGTGTTCTTGTCCATCCTCATAAGGATGATCAGGAGCACGCACACGGAAAAGCCGGTCACAACGTCTGCGTTCACAACCGGGATCTCGTTAGCCAGCTCCACCAGCTGCCTGGGCAGTTTTTTTGAATAGTAGGCTCCCACTGCGCCGATGCTTCCCAGAAGGGTGGATATCAGGGAAACCGTAAGGGCCAGCAGAACCGTGCCTCCCATCATCTCCCTGAGGGCCTCCTCGGAAAAAAGGGTGATGTAGTTCTGCACCGAGAAATGCGGCGCCGTTCCTATCATCCCCGAATCCGTAAAGCTGTAGAATGCCAGCAGAACGATGGGCGTATATAAAAACAGAAGTACGACCCAGAACACAAGGTGCTCTGCGGCCTTTTTAGCGGTTTTGATCATCTTTTCCTCTCATAATCCTGTTTGAGATGACGGTGAGCACGGCGATCATTATCAGCAGTATGGCCGAGATCACCGATCCGTTGTTCCAGTCGTAGGCGTTGAAATAGCTGCCGATAAGACTTCCCATGATGTAGGTGCTGTTATATACCATGTCCAACACAACGTAGTTCGTCATCGCAGGCAGAAAGACCATGGTTATGGCGCTGACAATGCCGGGTATCGTAAGGGGGATCACGATCTTAAAGAAGACCTGTGCCCCGGTGGCTCCAAGGTCCCGGCCCGCCTCCGTTAGGGAGTCGTCCAGCTTCGCGATGGAGTTAAAGAGCGGCATTATCATGAAGGGCAGGAAATCGTAGACCATGCACACTATGGTGTTGAAAAATGGATGCAGGGCGATGTTTCCCTCCACCATGGTGAGGATCTCCTTAAGGGCGGTGATGCGCAGAGTGAAGTTTATCCACATGGGCAGCACGAAGATCATGAGAAAAGCGTGCTTTCTGGCATAGGAGCCCTTGGCCAGGATATAGGCCACGGGATAGCCCAAAAGCAGGCAGATCACCGTGGTTATTATGGCTATGCCGAAGGAATAGACCATGGTGCCCACGGTCCTGGTATTGCCGAAAAAGTTTATGAAGTTGGAAAAGGAAATGTTTCCCTGCTGATCCGTAAAGCCGTAGTAGATTACCACCAGAAGGGGCAGCACCACGAAAACGATCAGAAACAGCACATAGGGTATGAGCATGAGGGAGACCGTTTTTTCGTTCTTATTCATTGCTCTCCTCTTCTCTGACCTTTATGCTGAGATGCTCCGCGGGAACCGAGACGCCGACGGTGTCCCCGATGTTCCAGAGGAACTCATCGTCCACGATGTAAAGCAGGTCGTTTTTGGTCTTTACGGTGTAACTGTAGTGGTCACCTATGTAGTAAAGTGACAGGATAGAGCCCGTGGCATCTCCCTCCGCGGGATCATCGCTCATGGTGGCGTCTCCCGGATCGAAGGATACCTCAAGCTGAAGATTTTCCCAGTCTATGACATCTCCGTTTTTGTCCACGGGATAACCATCGGAATCCGTCGCTCCCTCAAACAATACTTCCAGTCCGAGGTCCATACGGGAGTTGCCAAAGGCCAGGGTGAAGACTCCGTTGTGGTAAGCGCTGAGCCTGCCGGCGAAGTGGTTCATGGAGGTATCGTACTTTATGATGTGTATCATGTCGGGGTCTATTGAAAGACCAACCTTTTCATTTTCCTTAAGCTGCTTGAAGCCGTGGACCTCGAACTCGTACTGGTCGCACTGGATGAAGCTCACATAGAAGGTTCCCTTGAAATCGCAGCTGGTGACCACCCCCGTGATCTGACCCTTGCCCGGCTCCACTATGTCTATGTCCTCGGGTCTTATGACCGCATCGATCTTTGTATCCCTGGGATAGTCGTCCACTGTCTGGAAAACGGTGTCCGCAAAGCTGGCCTTTTTGTCCTCAAGCATCACCCCGTTAAAGATATTGCTCTCGCCTATAAAGTCAGCCACGAAAACGTTGGCGGGCTCGTTGTATATATCCTCGGGAGTTCCCACCTGCTGAAGCTGTCCACGGGCCATGACCACCACCTTGTCGGACATGGTCAGGGCTTCCTCCTGATCGTGGGTGACAAAGATAAAGGTGATGCCGAGGAGCTTATGCATCTTCTTAAGCTCCAGCTGCATCTCCTTTCTCATCTTGTAATCAAGGGCGGAAAGGGGCTCGTCCAGAAGCAGCACCTTGGGCTCGTTGACTATGGCCCTGGCTATGGCTATCCTCTGCTGCTGTCCGCCGGAAAGTGTTGATATGGAGCGCTCCTCAAAGCCCTCGAGATCAACTATGTCCAAAACCTTTTTAACCTTTTCGTCCATCTCGCTCTTGGGCATTTTCTTTAAGCGCAGGCCGAAGGCAATGTTGTCGTACACCGAGAGATGGGGAAAAAGGGCATACTTCTGAAATACCGTATTGACGGGGCGAAGGTTCGGCGAAAGCACCGAGATATCCTCTCCCTCAAGCAGTATCTCACCCCTGGTGGGTGTCTCAAATCCGCCGATCATACGCAGGATCGTAGTCTTTCCGCAGCCCGAAGGCCCCAGGAGAGTCACGAACTCTCCCTCTTTGACTTCGAGGTTAATATCGCTGATGACCTCATTGCGCCCGTCGTAGCTCTTTGCGACGCCCCTCAGTTCGATAATGTTTTTTTCTGCCATCTGTTATCTCACCTTTTCGGGAAACCCGACTTTCTTCTGAACCTTTCTGAGGGTCTTGATGGCGTATCCGCCCGCCTTTTCGGCGTTTCTCTTGATGACCCCGTCTATGTAATCCTTTTCCTTCTCAAGTCTGTGATACTCGTCCTGTAGAGGCCTTAACACATCTACCACTGCCTCTCCCACTGCGGCCTTGAAATCGCCGTAGCCCTTGCCCTCGAACTCCTTTACTATATCGTCGGGAGTCCTGTCGGTGCAGGCGCAGAAGATGTCGATAAGGTTCTTCACCCCGGGCTGCTCATCTCTGTAAGCCACCCTTGCCTCGCAGTCGGTTACCGCTCTCTTGAACTTCCTCATGATGGTGTCGGGATCGTCCATGAGATAGATGCTGGCGTTGGGGTTTTCGTCGGACTTGCTCATCTTTTTCTCGGGATCCTGGAGGCTCATGATCCTGGCTCCGCTCTTTCCGTAGTAGCCCTCGGGCACTGTGAAAACGTCGCCGTAGATGGAGTTGAAGCGCTGTGCTATATCCCTGGTGAGCTCTAAGTGCTGCTGCTGATCCTTGCCCACAGGCACCACATCGGCCTGGTACAAAAGGATGTCGGCGGCCATGAGCACCGGATAGGTAAAGAGTCCCGCATTTATGTTGTCCGCATGCTTTGCGGATTTATCCTTGAACTGAGTCATCCTCTGCAGCTCTCCCATATAGGTAAAGCAGTTGAGGATCCAGGCCAGCTCCGCATGTCCGGACACGTGTGACTGGTAGAAAATACAGTTTTTATCTGGATCCAGGCCTGCGGCTATATACAGGGTGAGAAGGCTCCTGGCCCTCCTTCTTAGCTCCGCCGGATCCTGACGCACGGTTATTGAGTGCTCGTCAACCACACAGTAAAAGGTGGTGTATTCTTCCGCCAGGGCCACCCAGTTCTTCAGGGCTCCCAAATAGTTGCCCAGGGTGAGATTACCCGTGGACTGCATTCCGGAAAACAGTATTTTTTCTTCGCCTAACATTTTTTTCTCCTTATCTGCTCATGTCATCCGGTATCGGATTGTCATGCTTTATTTTCTCTATGTTCATCCTCGGCACCTTTGCCCCCTTGAGGTAGCGATGCCTGATGTATCCGAAGGTATATTTTTCGCCGCGGTGTTTCAGCATATCCAGCAGAAAGACAAGCTCGTTCTTAGTCTGCTCATGCATCATCACGCTGTCTATGCCCTGGATCAGGTAGGCCAGGGGATAGGAATCGGAGTACTTATCGCCGTTGTAGATCTTTGAGGCCGCCACCCTGTCGCAGAGCATCTCGGCTATGTAACGCCTGGGCATGGGCACTCCCACCAGCTGCCCCTTGGGAGCCTTGGGAGAAAAATCAGTCCAGTACTCATAGTGGTGACGGTTGCGCCCCTTGTGATGGAGCCAGGCCTTCGAAAGACCGGTGGCCTCCCGCTCGGCGTTGTTGGGACTGCGGTTTCCCTGATAATAGATCGCCCCCGGGATAAATTCCGAAGGCGAGTATTTCGAAAGATCATGTGTGAGTCCCTGGAAGTAAAGGCCCACGGCAAAGCAGTTTTTCATGACCTCCAGCTTATGATGTGTGATTGTCAGAAAATGATCCCTGATCCTCATGAGTCCTCATCATCCTCTTCTACATCTACGCCCTCCAGCAGCACCACGGTACGGCCGGACACATAAAGGTTTTCCTGATCCGCCATGATCTCTCCCTTTTCAAAGAACCCCTCGGAGGTCTTCATTACCACCGACCATTTCTTTCCCTTCGGAAGCTTGGGCAGGGCGAATTTTTCCTCTATCCAGTACATATTGTAGGCCGCAAAAAGGAACTCTCCCCTGCAGGTATACATGCATCCCAGGCTCCTGGAATAGCTCTCGAAATGAGGATACCAGGCCTGATCGCCGTGGTAGGAAACCTCGGGATAGCCCACCGCGTTGCGGTCGGAAAGGGATCTGGGCCTGCTGTTGCAAAGCAGGGAGCTGCCTGTCCTGTATTTTATGAAGCTCTTGACGAAATCAAAGAGCTCACGGTTTTTGTCTATATCTCTCCAGTCAAGCCAGGTCACGGCATTGTCCTGGCAGTAGGCGTTGTTGTTTCCGTTCTGGGAGTTCCCAAACTCGTCACCCGCCATGAGCTTGGGCATGCCCGCGGACATGAAAAGGAAGCTCAGGGCGTTGAACACCTGCCTGCGTCTCAGCAGCCTGATGTACTTTCGCCTGCTCTTTCCCTCTACACCGCAGTTCCAGCTGAAGTTGTAATCCGTGCCGTCCCTGTTTTCCTCTCCGTTGTCCTCATTATGCTTACGGTCGTAGGAAACCAGGTCCGCAAGGGTAAATCCGTAGTAATTGGTGATGAAATTAATGACGCCGTGCTTTTCCGGATTGTCAAGCTGGTGCGTAACAAAACTGCGCAACATATCCTCATCGCTCTTGAGGTAGCGCCTCATGTCGTACATGAAGCCGTCCTGGACAAGGGCGGTATTACGCCTGTGCCCCTCGGGAAGGGCCTCCAGGGAGCGCAGGTATATCTTTGTGTCCGCCAGAAGGGGATCCGTGAGTATGAGCCCCTCGGGGATGTCGGTGCCCATGATGCAGGCTCCGTCTATGCGGTACTCAAGCACCCAGTACCTGATACAGTCTACTATAAGCTGGGGCAGGGTCTTTTCCGGGAAATAAAACTGCATTATCAGCTCTATCCCGTTTTCATGAAGTGCCTTCACCAGATCCTTCATGGACCGGGAGGCATTTCCCGTGCCCGAATATGCGGCCTTGGGACTGAAATAATAGGCCTCGTCGGTATATCCCCAGTAGTTTGTGCCTATGCGCCTTAGAGCCTTCTTTTCCTGCTTCAGGACCTCCTGAAGGGCAGTTGCTTCCTCGGAATCCTCCGGGAGCCTTACGCCGCTCCTCACGGGCTGGGGCCGCCTTATTATCTCGTTGAAATCATAGGCAGGCATCAGCTCAATCTGATTTATCCCCAGATCCTTCAGATAGGAGATCTTTTCCATTATTCCTTCAAAACAGCCTCTGTACTTTACGTTTGAGGATGTATGACGGGTAAAGCCTCTGACGTGGATGGTGTACTGAATGCACTTCTCAAGGGGTATGGAGGGCTTTTTTTCATTTCCCCAGTCGTAATCGTCCTTTTTGGGGAAGAGGGACCTCTCCTTGCGGATACCCCATTTTTCACAGCCTGCAAGAGCTGTGGAATAAGGGTCGCAGAACACCTTTGCGCCGTCGTAAAAGCTGTAGGAAACCTTGGAAAAGTCAAGACCGCTGATGTGGAGCGCGAAGACATCACCCGTCCGCAGCTCTTCTCCCAGAGGGATACGGTGGAGCCTGCGTCCGTCCTTGAGGGAATAAATGCACAGCACCAAAGCCCTGCCCGGCTTTACGGCCACGGCAAGGTTCACACCTCCCTCTGTTATCGAAGGCCCCATAGGATAGGGTCTTCCCCTGGTTATCTCAAAATCGCGCATGTGTCTATTCTACTCCATATATATACCAATGTCAAAAAAGGATTATGTCACTTGTACATATATCTCTGGAGGAAAATATCCGCCAGCTGCGGCCAGACCGCCACCTCCCTGAGCATGGGCTTTCCGTCGGTACCTCCGCCAAGTCCTATGCCATGCTTTCCCTCGGAGAAAATATGAAGGGCCGCAGGCACCCCGTTGTCTATGCAGGCTCTGGCATAGAGCTCGCTGTTCTGGGGCGGAACGGACTCGTCACAGCAGGTGGTCCAGATAAAGGTGGGCGGTGTGTCGGGAGTCACCTGTTTTTCCACCGACATGTATTTTATCTCATCCAAAGTGGCCATATCCCCCAGCAATGTCCTGAAGGAATTCTTATGGGCATAAAACCCTCCTGTGATCACCGGATAACAGAGCACAGCCGCATTGGGCCGGTTGGAGACATCCGGGTATTTATCATCGTGAACATCATTGAAATGGGTACAAAGACAGGCCGCCAGATGCCCTCCCGCGGAAAAACCGCACACTGCGATCTGGGAGGCATAAAGCTTGAAACGCTTCTCTTCGCTCCTGATAAAACGCATGGCCCTCGAGATATCCCTGAGGGGCTGACGTTTCAGCGGCTTTCTCTGGGTCTCGTCTATGGTGTAATTCAGAACAAAGGCCTGGTACCCCAGCTCAAAGAAGCGCTGGGCCACATTGCCGGACTCATTTCCCGAAAGGTGAGTGTAGGCTCCACCGGGGACAATGAGTATGCCGGGCCTTCTCTGGGCGTTCTCGTGGATAAAGGAATCAACATACTGGAGTTGGTATTTGCCGTTGTTGTAGGTGTTCTCACCCTCATCCCACAGCAGATCGGTCTTTTGGATCATCTTTTGTTACTCCCTCCTTTTGTTCCTTCTTACCAAGTTCTCTGAAAAATGATGCGGCAACAAAGGCCGCGGGTATCAGGGAAAGCAGCATTGCCAGAGGCTGCGCCTCCTGTATCCCCTTAAGTCCCCTGACACGGGAAAGTATGATGAGGGCGGGTATGAAAAGGATCCCGCTCCTGGTGGACGAGAGCAGCGAGGCCTCCAGCTTGTGGCCGGTGCTCTGCATGGACATCTCGTTTATCATGCAGAAGGGCAAAAATACCTGCCCGCCTATCAAAAGCCTCAGGGCCCTGGTACCTATCTCTATTACCACGGGATCATCCCTGAAGACCTGTATCATCTGACCGGAAAAGATCATCACCAGCACCGTGGTGGCGATCATAAGTGCCTCCGATAGCTTAAGCGCAACGCCGTAAGCTTTTTTCAGCCTGTCATATTTGCCGGCGCCGTAGTTAAAGGCACACACCGGCTGATAGCCCTGACCGATGCCCAGAGCCATGGAAAAGACAAAGAAGCTGATCCTGGTGACTATGCTCATGGCTGCCACGGCTTCATCTCCGTACACGGCGGCACAGTTGTTCATAAGCACCGTGGAAATGCTGTTCAGAGCCTGTCTCAAAAGGCTGGGCATTCCCGTTCCCACTATATCTGTGAATTCCGTGAAAAGATGCGCCTTAAGGACTCTGCCTATGGAGAGCTTTGCCTGGGTCCTGCCCGTGAGGAACATGCTCAGAAGTATGAAAAAGCCGACGACCTGGGATGTTGCGGTTGCAATTCCGGCTCCCGCTATGCCCATCTTAAAACCGAACATGAGTATGGGATCCAGAACCATATTCAGTATGGCTCCCGACATCATGCCGATGGTGCCTATGGCCGCCTTGCCCTCATACCTGAGTATATTGTTCATGGTATAGCTTGGCACCATAAAGGGTGCAGCCAAAAGTATCCACGTGATGTAGCTCTTTGCATAGGGTGCGATGGTAGGGGTACTGCCCAGCACCGTGATAAGATCGTCGATCTTAAAAAAGCAGATGCCCTCTATCAGCAGGGCAAAGGTCAGTGCCGAAAAAAAACCGATGGAGGCCGCCCTTGAGGCTCCCTCATAATCCTGCATTCCCTCGCGCCTTGACAGGATGCTGCCGCAGCCCTGTCCGAACAAAAATCCCGTAGCCTGCAGTATGGACATAAATCCGAAAACAATGCCCACCGCGCCGCTGGCGGAATTGCCGAGTCTACCCACAAAAGCCGTGTCCACCAGGTTGTAGACATTGCCTATGAGCATGCCGATTATCGTAGGTATGGAGAGCCGGATTATAAGCGGGAACACCGGGGTGTTTACCAGCAGGTCATACTGCCCCTTGGCTTTATTCATCCTTTTTACCCCAATCCTTCAGAATATATGAGGTACAGCCGAAGTTATACTTGTATACCTTCTGCCACACATCCCATATGTACTCGTTGGAAATGAATCTCTTGTCTATTTTCTTTGTATCCTGTATACCCGATATCTCAAGATAGAGCTGTTTGGCAAACGGACTCTCGAATCGGATCTCACCATTGTACGCCATGATATCTCCTTATGCAAAATCGCCCATACTATTTTATTATTTACAAATGTTCATTTCAAGTATAAAGTTATGAATATGAAAACCGTAGGTATTATCGCGGAGTATAACCCCTTTCACCGCGGCCATGAATATCACATAAAAAGATCCCTTGAGAAAACCGGCAGCGACTGCTGTGTGGTGGTAATGTCAGGGGATTTTGTCCAGCGGGGCGAGCCCGCCATAGCGGATAAGTATTACAGGGCAGAGTGCGCCCTCTCCTGCGGCGCCGATCTGGTGCTTGAGCTTCCGGTTCATACAAGCACCGCCGCAGCTCCGGATTTCGCTCTCTCGGCAGTGAGCATTCTGAACGGTCTGGGCTGTGTGGATCATCTGTCCTTCGGCTGTGAAACCCCGGATCCCGGAGTGTTCGACCGCATCGCGGAGCTGATCTCCTCCGAGCCCCCGGAGGTTTCCGAGCAGATTCGCTTAGGACTGCGTGAGGGTAAGACCTATCCCGCCTCCAGGCAGGCGGCACTTACGGATCACCTGGGCAGGGAAGCGGCCTCTGTTCTTGATTCACCCAACAATACTCTGGCAATAGAATATCTCAGAGCCTTAAAAGCACTGGGCAGTAAGATAACCCCCGTTTTTATAACGCGCGTTAGTTCTGACCACAACGATAAGACCCTGTCTACCCGGGATATGACCTCCGCACTCTCATTGCGAAACGCCATGGCCTCGGGAGACCACGAAAACGCCTTTCGGGCAATGCCACATGAAGCAGCCCTCATCATGCGTGAGGCTTACTCAAAGCGGAGCTTCCCGGTGTTCAAAAACGACATATCCATTTTACTGTATCCCCGGCTTCTTGAATATATGGGAAGGGGCTACAGTGAATTCTCATGCGTATCTGCGGAGCTCTCCGACCGTATCGAAAAACACGTCAGGGATTTCGTGGATTTCAGAAGCTTTTGCGACCTGATCAAGACCAGGAACATCACCTACGCCAGGGTAAGCCGTGCTCTTCTTCACATAGCCCTTGGCCTTAAAGCCGAAGACTGCCGTCTTGCGCTGACGCCTTCCTTCGCTCCTGTCCTGGGCTTTAACGAAAAGGGCGCAGCCCTGATGAAAAAAGCCAAAAAGCAGGGGACACTTTCCCTTATCACAAAAAATACGCAGGCTTCCAGGATCCTCGCACCCACGGACTGTGCGATATTTGAGGAGAACCTGCGATGCTCGCAGCTTTATCAGTTTATCCTTCACCAGAAATTCGGAGGCGGAATGGTAAACCAGTACAGCAAAACTCCCATCCATCCCGCCTGATACGGATCGGTCTTCATTCCTGTAATACATTATCGGTCGATCATCATCGTACAAAAAAGCCCACCGGCATCGCCGGTGGGCTTTCATTTATTCAGTCATCTGGTGGGGAATTATCAGTCTACGTTGATCGCTCTGCCCTCAGCGAGTGCTGCATATCTGAGTGCCCAGCGTCTTGCCTCTTCCTCTTTCTGAGCCTGCTGGAAAGCTGCTACGGAACCTGCCTTTGCAAGCTGTGCTGCCTGGAAGTCTGCTACGGAAGTGTTAGCTGCCTGTGCCTGCTGGAAAGCTGCTACGGTGCCTGCCTTTGCAAGCTGTGCAAGCTGGAAATCTCTTACGGAAGTATCAGCTGCCTGAGCTGCCTGCCATCTCTTAAGCTCCTCAGCCTTTGCAAGCTGGCTCTGCTGGAATGCTACGATCTCAGCTGACTTTGCAAGCTGTGCTGCCTGGAAATCTCTTACGGAAGTATCAGCTGCCTGAGCTGCC
>JAFYEL010000006.1 GCA_017544285.1 Lachnospiraceae bacterium
CTGCCATGTACCTGACAAGCCTGAATAGCTTTCGTAGATATCCGCATCATCGGGGAAGATCATCGCGCCTATCTTTTTGCCTACTTCCAAGCCTCCCAGGGCCGCCACAATGCTTCCCACAAGCGCGGTGGCTATGGTGGCACCTGCCGTGGCTCCACCTGCTGCCAGTGACGCGCCCATGTCAGCGGTCATGAATGAGCCCACAGAGCTTGCGGCACCGGAAAGCGCCGTTGCTGCCTTTGAACCAAAGGAAGCTATCGCCCCTCCCGCTCTCGTGAACGCCCAGGGAAGTTCTATGGCAAAGGTCTGATATGCCCAGGTACTTATGCCTGAGAGCTGGCCGGCAAGATTCCAGCCAGTAACTACCGCTTTGAAAGCTCCAAACGCCGCTGCGGCACTTTTTACCCCGGCAACTATAGTTGTTATCACCTTCAGGGACACTATAGCGGTCACTATGGTGGTGATCGTCGGCACAGCCCCCTCCCATTCAAGGAAAGCATTGGCCACATCCACCGCCTTATCTGCTATAGTTGCAAGCATATCTGTAAGAGTTGGAAGAGAACTGTCATTAAGATCCTCAACGGTCTTCTGGGCACCCCCGAACATATCATCAGCTACCTTTTTTATGTTCTCGCCCAGTTTCTTCAGCTTTTCCAGTGACGGTCCGTGCTTCTCAAATGACTCCCTCACCGTATTGACCACCTGAAGAAATTCATCCTTAAGCCAGACCCCGATTCCCTTTATCCTGTCCCACGACTTGCCGATATTCTCATCTATGCTTGCCGCAAAATCCTTTACGTCCTGTATCTTCTGCCTCAGCTCCCAATTTCCGAACATCTGGCCATCCGCTCCGGACGCCATAGCACCAGCTATTGCGTCGCCCAGGCTTTCAAATACGCCCTTGCCTTCGGTTATGGAACCAAAGAAATCAAATGTAGCATCAACCATGCCGCCGATCTTATCAGCCCATTTGTCAAAAGGTATCTTCTCAATTATACCTGACAGATTCTCAGTTATCTGAGGAAATCTTGCCGATGCTTTGTTAAGTATATTTTTCAATTTAGGACCGAAGGCTTCGGCCAAACCGATCTTAAAATCACTTACTGCACTGTTCCACACCGATTTTGCATAGGTCAATGTGTCTGTCGCAGTCTTCCACATCTCATCAAGTGAGCCTCCGGCTTCGTCCAGCTCGCCATGAAGCTTACTCCATGCACTGGAATTTTCATCCAGCGTGTCGTACATGGTCACGAGTACATCGTTCAGATCCTGCCAGCGTCCTTCACCTGCTATGGTCTTCAGATAAGCCTCCCTCTCTGCATCCGAGTAGTTATAGAGACTGTCTGCCAGCTGTTCCAGTATGAAATTTGTGTCAAGAAGCGCATCGTCGTCCTCATACTTGTATACAGCTCCAAGTTCATTCAGCGCGTCTTTTGCCGCGTCCGACAGGTTTCCGAATATGTCCGGAACTTCAGTGAATATCTTTGATACATTCTTGCCCTTGTCTGCGAGCATATCCTGGGCTTGCGAGAAGTCATAATATCTGTCCTTCACTCCATCAAGCAGGTATCCCAGCTGTGAAAAATAGTTGGTACCGCCAAGTGCTTTCTGATAAAACAGCCGGTCCTCCTGTGTCAGGTTCGCAAACGCCGCATTGACATCCTTCAGTACGGTTTCGAGTCCCCGGAACTTGCCGGTCTCTTCATCGAATATCTTGACATTCAGCTTTTCAGCCGCCGTCAGAGCCTTGTCGTTGGTCGTCATACGGGCTATGATGGAATTCAGCGCTGTTCCTGCCTCGGATCCCTTCTTGCCGTTGTTGGCCAGGATCCCAAGAGCCGTCGCAGTATCCCTGACGTCTATGCCTGCCGCCCTGGTCGCCCCGCCTGCGCCTATCATCGCCTCCATCAGGGCTCCGGCAGTTGTGTTGGCTTTGTTATTTGTGGTGATGAGGACATCCAGGTAATCGTTCAGGTCCTCCACCTCCAGGCCCATGGCGCTCATGGAGTCCGTAACAAGATCCGATGTATTGGCAAGATCCATCTGTGTAGCCTCCGCCAGCTTCAGGACAGGCATAAGAGCCTTCGTGCTTGTCTGGGCGTCCCAGCCTGCCAGTGCCATGTAACCAAGCGCATCAGCCGCCTCAGAGGCTTCAAAAGCCGTGGCCTTGCCCGCATCCCTGGCGGCTTTTGCCATCATCTCATAATCGTCAGCGCTTGCGCCTGCTATTGCGGCTGTGTTGGCCATAGACTGCTCGAAGGTCGCATAGGTATCCATTGCATCCTTCATGAAGTCTCCGACCTTGATAGCGGCAAAGGCAGCGCTGGCAGCGGCAGCGGCTTTTTTGAACACGCCACTCAGCTTATCAGCCGCCTGCGCTCCACCGCTCTGTGCGGCCTGGAACGCCCTCTTAAGGCTCGCATCCTGTTTACCGTATAAAGTTATGGTGGTCTTCATAGTCTTGCCGCTTGCCATGCCGTTATCCTCTGTTCTTCAAGGCTTCTTCCTTCGCCTTGCTTTCTTCCTCGATCAGTTCCACGAGCGTATAGTAAAGCATATCTATCTGCTCGTAGGTCATATTCAAAAGTGAAAGATAATCCGTATTGCAGTTCCGGGTTATTATCACCATCTTGTCGTTTGTTACAGTAGATCGCTCTCCTCTTGCTCCCTCGTGCTCAATAAAAAATCCTGTGCCAGGGTGCATATGGCGTTCACGTCAGGAAGCGAGAGCTGTGTCCCCAGTATGGAGGCGGGTACACCTGACGCCTTGCAGAAAAGGTTAATCTGCACGCTCATGTTCAGGGCGGGGTTTACTAAGAACTCCTTCTTTCCCACGGCCTTTACAATGTTCATGTACTGGATAGGCTGGATCTTCTCGAAGTCATACCGGATCTGATCCACCTTCTCGCCATCTACCATGATAGGCTTCGATAGCTTAAAAATGCCCCTTGATTTGATGTCTTCCTGCGGAACGGGCGCTTCCGTCTCCTTATCTTCCAGTGAAAAAACTTCCTCTTCCGTTTCAGGGGTTGTAAGGTACTGCTCTTTTTCCTGTCCCTGTTCTTCTTTTCCAAATCTGATTTCCTGCATTTTGGTTCCTCCTTATACATTTCTGAAAAACAGGAGCCCGGCCATTATGACCGAGCTCCGTAATTGAATCACTCTTTTCCAAGTGCCTTGTTAAGGTCAGAAGCGTAATTTACGCCGTAGAACTTAATGGTGTTGTTGGCGGGATCATACTCGAAGATGTTCGTGCCGTTCTTCCTGAGAGTGTATGTGATGTTCACGAAAGTGAACTCATTCTCGCGGTTCGAACCCTTTTCTCCATCTCCGCCGGGGATCTTCTTGATCTTCATTTTTGACTCGACCTGATAGGAATCCCAACCCTCATCCCCGTCCTTTGTCGCATATGCCTCAGCCCAGGTGAGCTTGACAAGGTGCGTGCCGGGCTTGATAAGCAGATCAGCATTATCCGGGATACCGGCGAACGTAAGAGACGTGTTGAGTGCTCCGATGTTCGTCCAGTCAACAAGCTCCATGGTGCCGATCAGGCCGGACAGGCCGCTCAGCTCCTCAGAGCCTCCCTCGATGTCGGGAAGCGAAAAGGACTTAAGACCTTCCACCTCCAAAAACTCGCCTGCCTTATCCGGATTCTCGACGGTAAGGTATGTGTCTGAAAGCTTATATGTATACCTTTTCATTATGCCTCACCTCCCAATTCTGAATAATAAGTGTCAAGCGCTTCAGAGTCGTAGGTCACGTTTGCGATGATGGCCTTTGCAGGAGGCGTGTTAGTCTCCTCGATGGAATAAGTGAACTGACCATCTGCAAGGTCTGCGGTGCTGTTCTCGGAAGGCTCAAAAGCAATCCTGCCGGCGATGAGCATACCGTCGCTGATCAGAGCATTGAGCACATAAGAGAAGCTGCTGAGGATGTCGTTCACCGCTCTCATACTCATGGGCTTGTGTACCATATCGCCGTAACGTCTCTCGAAGTCGTTGCAGACATAATCCATCATCTGGACTGCCACATCGTTGAGCTTGTTGGGTGCTATGCTGCCCCTGCCCGCCTCGCTGTAGTTGGCCATGCACACGCCCCATGTCCTCCACTGCATTGCCGTGGTGAACGCCAGGGTGGCGATGCCCTTCTCATTGAGAGTGTCTGCTTCAAGCTCAAGCTGCTTGATAACATTCCCGGCAGAGTCGCAAAGGTTCGTGATGTCGATGAACTCATTGCTCGCAGACTCATAAGGAATCCCGCCATTGTCGTTGTCGATGTTCTGTCTCTTTGCAGAGAAGATCAGCGATACAGGATAGATGTAGGAGCCGATCTTTGCAAAAGGCCAGCACACTTTCATCTTTGCAGATGAATAGTTCTCCTTCTCGGTAATCGCTCCCGACCTGGTCCCGGACGACAGGTTTCCAAATGCCTCACAGTACCAGTGCTTGTCCACCACGCCCTCGCAGATCTCGGCTACCTTTGCCATAACCTTACTGCTTCCGGAATCGGTCTCATTGTCCCACAGGGGCGCTGAGATAGTTGTAGGGATAAAGCCCGTGTTCTGCCCGATGTAGTCAACCTCGTCATAAGTATCCTTACTGAACGTAAGGCTTGCGGGGTTGACTGTTTTATATGACGCATCTGCCGTGGTCATGGCTGTGAGCGCCCTGATGATGACATTCTGGCCGTCCTCATCATAAGCAGCTTCCCAGTCTGTGCCCTTAACCTTTGCAGTGCCGCTCACGCTGAGCGCCAGGGTGTTCAGCACTACATAGGCGCTTGCGATCTTTGCAACGCCATTTACAAAGGTGATCTCCGCCGTAGTGGGGTCGTCGCTCACCGCAACAGCTGCGCTGTTGTTGATCAGGATGATGGGCAGCACCTTCTCCACGTTTGTGTGGTAAAACGCCGCCATGCAAAGGGAAAACTCCTTCGCCCAAGCTCCGCTTGCGGGTTTGGCGTATCCAAGCTGTTCCCTTACGTCAGAGATAGACTTTGCAACGATCGTCTTGCCCGCAAGGTTTGCCCAGTTCGCGTCATCCTTCTGCCAGATGGGAGCCTGTCCCAGATAGCAGGGGGCATTCTGCGCGGTGGCGCTCACGGCAAGGGTGGCAGCGTCTCTCTGTCTGGCTATAATACCGTTTGCCATTTTACTTTTACCTCCTTATTCGTAAAATCTTCTTTGACGCAGTGATCCTACGCCTGTTTCAAGTTTGAATTTGAGATAGCCGAAGGCGTAGGGATAGGTAAAGCCCGCTGTCGCATATGTGCCTATATCATAAGGCCTGCTAAAACTCACGGTGCCGTTGTTCTCTATCCAACCTGCTATCATTTCCAAGAGCGTTGTTACATCCAGCACGCCCGTGTTGTCGGGGAAGCTCACCCCGTCATCTTTGCCCTCATAGTTTTCCTGTGTATATGCGCACGCCTGGATGAGGATGTCGATGTTCTCACCGTCATCTTCAAAAGTTGCCTGTTCATACCCTACGAGGATATAGGGAGCCTGAAACCATCTCCCGTCCTGAATATAAAGAGAGAAATTGCTGTGGGGAATATTTCCGATGCATACCTTCGGCCTCACGGCTATCAGTGTGCCTGTGGTGTCATCCTCATCCGGCTCTCTGGCCATCTTGAAATCATCCCGCACCATGGAATCCTCTATGACCTTCTTGAGCCTCTTCAGCTCATCGTTAATGGCCTGCATTCCTTGTCACCTCTCTCTCGTAATAGTGCTGTAACCTCTTCTGATATGTCTCCGTCATGTTTTCCTCAATGTACGGATAGACCTTTTCATTTGAGGCCATCTGTGCGGCAGAGATCGACTTCACGGGTCTGATGCTCTTATCGCCCTTCTTGGTCGATATCCTTTCCCACAACATCACGTTACCGCCGTTTATCATCGCCGGATTTGCTATGAAAGACTGTGGAAGCGCTCTCTTTGACCCTCTCTTGATGGTTGCGCTCGCCCGCTGCCTCCGTTTTACCGGAATGCCTGCCTGCGACTTGTAATTCCTCGGCGTTATGGAAAAATGGGTGGTGGTGCCAATGGTGAACAGTCTGGACTCCACTACTATAGAGTCCTTCGTCACCTTCGTGTTCGGAGTAAGGTCTTTACTCTTCTTCACGTTGTAAACGCTCGGTGCGCCTCCCTTCGTGTCCATGAAGGCCGTCTTGCCCTTTTTCAGGGCGTCCCTCGTTGCTCTTTCCTGCATCTGAGGAATGTTCTTCATGATATTGTCACAAGCTTTTATGAATATCTTGTCGGGTTTTACCTGCACGATCATCTCTGCTGCCCTCTTTCCAGGAATATGACATACATCCCTACCTGCTCCTTTATCTCGTGGAGCGTGTAGACGACATTATCGAACTTCATGGCTGATGCGATCCTGGGCTTTGACTGAAATTCTGCCGCCGGTACGAGTATCATGTGACTGCCCGCCGGGAGCAGTTCAAACTCACTCGAATACTTCGACATGAGGTCATCATCGTCCACGATGCACTTTATCGTTGTGGA
>JAFYEL010000043.1 GCA_017544285.1 Lachnospiraceae bacterium
GCCAGCAGAAAAATGATCAGCAGATATCTGCCCTCTATTAAAGCAGCTGCGGTGACCAGGGTCAGAACCGCTCCGCTCAGTGTCCTTTTCAACATATCAAACTCCGCCGTATCTTCTGTCTCTTCCGTTGTAAGCCTCTATGGCTTTCTTAAGTTCTTCCTCGTCAAAATCCGGCCAGTATACATCCGTGAAGTAGAACTCGGTGTAAGCCAGCTGCCAGAGAAGGAAATTAGATAACCGCTGTTCTCCACTGGTCCTTATGAGAAGATCCGGTGCAGGAATGCCTGCAGTATCAAGGTATTCTTCAAATATATCGCTCGTTATTTGAATGTCATCCTTTAAAACTCCGGTTTTAATATCGCTCACTATTTTATTAACGCCTCTGAGGATCTCGTCCCGACTGCCGTAGTTCAGGGCAACCTGGAAATTGAGTCCGTCCATGTCCTTTGAGAATTCCTCAAGCTCCGCAATGGAGTCCTGAAGGTCCGGATCCAGACGGGACCTGTCACCTATGATCCTGACCCTCATGCGGTTTTTTTTCGCGGTGGTCAGACAGGTCTTCAGATAGTTCCTCAGAAGCTTCATAAGGGCCGCCACCTCGTCGGAGGGACGGGACCAATTTTCTGTGGAAAAGGCATACACCGTCAGGTATTTTACCCCCAGCTTGTATGCCTTCTCACAAATCAGCTCAACATTTTTAGCCCCCTGTGTGTGGCCCATATTCCTGGGCAGGCCCTTTTTTTTGGCCCATCTTCCGTTTCCGTCCAGGATTATGGCCACGTGACGGGGTATCTTAAGTTCGTTTTCAGCCATTACAGCCTCCTGCATAGCCGGATCAGACAGTCATGATCTCGGCTGACTTTTCCTCGATAAGCTTGTCAATGTCCTTGATGGACTTGTCTGTGAGTTTCTGAAGCTGATCTTCGAGGTCCTTGATCTGATCCTCTGAGATGTCATCGGTCTTGGAAAGCTTCTTAAGGGAATCGTTTCCGTCCCTGCGGATGTTCCTGATGGCAACCTTGGCAGCCTCGCCCTTCTTCTTAACGTCCTTAACCAGCTCCTTACGTCTGTCCTCGGTGAGCTCCGGGAACACCAGCCTGATGCAGGTGCCGTCGTTGGTGGGATTGATGCCGATGTCGCTCATGTTGATGGCTTTTTCGATCTCTTTGATCATGCTCTTGTCCCAGGGCTGGATCACTATCATCCTTGCCTCGGGAACGGAGAGGTTACCCACCTGCTGAAGTGGAGTGGGGGTTCCGTAATAGTCCACCTTTATCTTGTCAAGGATGTGGGGGTTGGCTCTTCCGGCCCTGATGCCCGCATACTCGCTCGAAAGGTTGTCCTTCGTCTTTCCCATTTTTACTTCAAACTGTTCCAATCTTGAATCCATACCTTTTCCTCCGCTTAATCTACAGTAACCTTTGTACCGTTGAATTTTCCGTTTACCGTATTTACTATGCTGTTTTCCTCATTGAGTGAGAAAACAAGCATCGGCATTCTGTTTTCCATGGCCATGATGGATGCCGTGAGATCCACCACCTGAAGCTTCTTGTCGATGACCTCTTTGATGGATACACTGTCATATCTCTTTGCATCGGGGTTCACTCTGGGATCGCTGTCGTAGACTCCGTCTATCGCCTTTGCCAGAAGCACCGCATCCGCATGTACCTCTATGGCGCGGAGCAGAACTCCCGTATCCGTTGAAAAATAGGGGTGTCCCGTACCTCCTGCAAAAAAGACCACTCTGCCCTCTTCAAAGAACTCCTCGGCGCCGTCTATGGTGAAAAGCTCCGTAAAGCCTCCGCACTCGAAGGGAGTGAGTATGGCGGTCTTCATGCCCTCAAGGCGGAAGATCTCGGATACGAAGAGACAGTTCATGACCGTTGCCAGCATACCTATCTGATCGGCCTTTGTCCTCTCTATATCCTTGCCCGTACGGCCTCTCCAGAAGTTTCCGCCTCCGATGACGATGCCTACCTGGGTGCCGCTGTCCACGATCTCTTTGACCTGACGCGCCACCATCCTGCAGGTGGGCTCGTCAAAACCGGTGTGCTTGTCTCCGGCAAGCGCCTCGCCGGAAAGCTTCAGCATGATCCTTTTCATTATGCAACGTTCCTTTCTTTACAGACTTTCAAAGAAGGATGCGGGGGATACCTCTGCATAGCACTGCGAGCAATGTCCCTCGATCACCGCGCCGTTGTTTATCTGGACGCTCTTTGACTTGATATCTCCCATAACTATTGCGGTGGAATCCAGGACCACGGGGCCGTGTACGTCTATGTCGCCCTTTACCGCACCTGCGATCACCGCCGAAGTAGCGTTGATGTTTCCGACGATCACCGAGCTCTGGCCAACCTTGACGGAGCCGACGGAATCGATCTGTCCGGAGATCCTTGCGGAATCGGCGAAGACCTCGGAAGCCTTTGAATTGCCGTTGATGGAACCGGAGATCTCAAGCTTGCCCTTTATCTCAACATTGCCGGTCACCGTTCCCTGTATCTCAAGAGAGCCTCTGGAGAAAACATCGCCGTTGATTATCATGCCGCCGGTGATGATGGCATTCTCATCCGTTGCCTCCCGGCTCATAAACTCACCCATATCTATAGAACTCATTTTTACTTCTGCCTCCGAAACTGACTGATTTATAATATCTGCTGCCGCAATTTCCTCTGCCGCAGGCTCTGCTGCCTCCATTGCCTGAGCTACCATTATATCTTCGACCGGCATCTCAGGAGCTGCCTCTACAGACACCTCAGGGATCGTTATCTCCTCCGGAACGGTCTCGGGCACAGGCTCGGGGATGATCTCAGGGATGGGCTCCGGCATAGGCTCCGCTGCGGTTGCTGCCGCTGCCTCCACTGCCTGGGCTGCCATTATCTCTTCAACCGGCATCTCGGGCGCTGCTTCCACAGCTGCCTCTGCAGGTATCACAGGGATCGCAATCTCCTCGGGAATTATCTCGGGCACGGGCTCGGGCACGGGCTCTGCTACGGGTGCTGCCGCCGCCTCCTCCATCGCCTGGGCTGCCATTATCTCTTCAACCGGCATCTCGGGAGCCGCCTCAGGGGCTGCCTCTACAGGCACCTCAGGGATAGCAATCTCCTCGGGGATGATCTCGGGTATGGGCTCAGGTATGGGCTCGGGCGCTGCCTCAGGGGCTGCCTCTGCAGGCACCTCGGGGATCGCTATCTCCTCGGGGATGATCTCAGGTATAGGCTCAGGTATGGGCTCGGGCACGGGCTCTGCCGCGGGTGCCGACACAGCCTTAAGAGTCTCCTGGATAGCTTCCTCGGTGGGGAGCTCTATCTCGGGCTCCTGAGGATACATGCCCGGAATGGTCATCTGCTCATACTCGGGCTCGGCCGCAGCCGCAGCGCTCTGCTCCTGGGCCATGACCTCTTCCACCATCTTAAGATCGATATCGGGCAGGGGGACTTCCTCGGTATTTTCGGCGGTCATGCCGTCAAGCTCGGCCAGCATATCGCCGAGTCCGCCTGCGACCTCTCCGCTCTCTCCCTCATTTCCGGCTGCGGGAGCGGCTGCCTCGGGGGCAGGAGCGCTCTCCTCTGCCAGCAGTTCATTTACCGCCTGAGAAAGATCCTCCTTAAAATCTTTAAAAAAGCTCATGGGTTCTCTCCTTTGCTATTAGTTTACTTCTCTATGATGAACGGGTACCGTTTCCTCCGTGATGGGAAGAAGTACAGCTCCCATGTTCCGGGCTCTCTCTATTATGAGAGGCAGCGCCCGCACCGTTTCATCGTGTCCCGGTCCGTCGTGGAGCAGCACAACATTGTCATGATAACGTCCGAAATTTTTAAACACATTTTCAGTGATCTCTTCGGCTGTGATGCCCGCTCTGTCACCGTCGTGGGAATCGATGTTCCAGTCAATATATTCTATACCATTTGCATGGAGAATGTCTATAAAATTACGCATGCTTTTTTCTGAGGCAACTTTGTTGCTGGTGCCTCCGGGGAACCTGTAGTACAGAGATTCCACCCCCGTGGTCTGCGCTATCAGATCCCTTATCTTTTCCAGATCATCCTCAAAAACCTCGGGAGAAGAATAAAGCTGTCTGTAGCGGTGGGAATAGGAATGCATACCCAGGGTATGCCCCGCTGTGGCTATCATATCGTACCTCAGCATGCTGTTGTCATCGGTACGTCCGTTCACGAAGAAAGTAGCCTTGACATCGTACTCGCGAAGAGTGGTGAGTATGTTCTCCGTGTTGTCCGAGGGGCCGTCGTCAAAGGTGAGATATATGCGGTAGGGATTCTCGGATGTCTCCTCTTTCCCGGCATTTTCCTTCATCAGACTGCGCCGGTCGAAAAGACTGATGCCGCTGTCTTCACTCCCGCTTTCCTCTGTCTCGCCGCCCTCCGGCTGTTCATCGGACTGCGGGGAACGGGGCAGGACCACGCCTCCCTCTCCGACCTCTATGAGCGAAGGAGAAACTGTCCTTTTAGAC
>JAFYEL010000044.1 GCA_017544285.1 Lachnospiraceae bacterium
CTTGTTCCCCCTCCGCTTCGTTTCGACGTTCTTGAGGAGTGCATCAAGAGACTTCCCGGATTCCCTATCGTTCTTCACGGTTCATCATCGGTTCCTCAGGAATTCGTTAAGATGATCAACGAGAACGGCGGAAACATGCCCGATGCGGTAGGTATCCCCGAGGAGCAGCTCCGCAAGGCAGCTGAGCTTGCAGTATGTAAGATCAACATCGACAGTGATATCCGTCTTGCTCTTACCGGTACCATCAGAAAGTACTTCGCAGAGCATCCCGATCACTTCGATCCCCGTCAGTACTTAAAGCCCGCAAGGCAGGCTGTTAAGGAGATCGTTGCTCACAAGATCAAGAACGTGCTCGGTTCTGACGGAAAAGCCTGAGGATAAAATGGGTTTTAATCCGGGTACCATACAGAAACTGAAGATAGTTAAAAAAGAAAGCTTCGGAGTGTATCTGGCCGAGAGTGAAAACGACACAGAGCGCGTCCTCCTTCCCAGGAAACAGGTGAAGGAGGGCGCTGCTATCGGAGATACTGTCGAGGTTTTTTTGTACAGAGATTCCGATGACAGGCCCATCGCAACCGTAAACAGGCCGGCTCTCACTCTGCATACCACCGCCAGACTCAGGGTGGTCGGCGTCAGCAGGATAGGAGCCTTTCTGGATATGGGTCTTGAGCGGGATCTTTTTCTTCCCTACAAAGAACAGACCCGAAAGGTCAGCGAGGGGGAAGAGGTCCTTGTGGCTATGTACGTCGACAAGAGCTCCAGGCTCTGCGCCACCATGAAGCTCTACCATTACCTTGAAAGCTCATCTCCCTACAGAACCGGAGATAACGTCAGCGGTACGCTGTACGAGATTACACGGGATTTCGGGGCTTATGTGGCAATAGATGATAAATATTCCGCAAGGATACCCAAGAGGGAGCTTACGGGAGCTTTAAAGGTTGGAGAGAAGGTCAGCGGCAGGGTCACCAGAGTGCTTGATGACGGAAAGCTTGACATCAGCCTTCGTGAAAAGGCTTACCTTATGCTCGACGAAGATGCGGAGCGCATCCTCAGGGAGCTTAAGGATAACGGCGGAGTGCTGTCACTTTCGGATTCCTCAAGTCCCGAGGAGATCAGAGAGAGGCTGGGCATGAGCAAGGGCGCCTTTAAGAGAGCCATAGGACATCTTTATAAAGACGAAAAGATAGTGATAAAAGAGTATTCCATAGAGCTTATCTAGTGAGGGAATACAGCGTGAATGAATATCTGTCAAAGGAGAAATCACCCGCTTTTTCGGCCGTGTAGCCGTGGGCGGTGATCTCTTCTTTTTTTGTCTCAAAGCCGGGGACTTCGATATACCAGAGACGTCCGCCTTCGGGAACCTCATCCCAGGTGGTGCAGACAAGATCCGGGAAGTAATACCTGAAGCATATCCTGATCTGGTAATCGTCCTCGTAGATTATGTAGGAATCCCCGGGGGATACGTTTTCGGAAAAGAAGGACGTCATCTCATCGGCTCCGGGAGCATACTCGGAGACAAAGCGGTCGCCATAGTCAAAAATGACCACCGCTCCCAGAAGGAGAATGAGGGCGATACGGGACAGCTTTTTCGAAAGGCATATCTTTGAACAGATGATGGCAAAACCCAGCCAGAAAAGCCCCAGAGAGGGCACCAGATACCTTTGGGAAAAGATGTTGGCCTTGAGAATGACATTGGCCAGAAAGCCGAAGAGCATCACACAGGGATAGAGCAGGATGCAGGCAAGGGGCGGGATGAACTCCCTGTTCTTTTTTATGAAAAGAGCGTAGACGCCGTAGGCTGTCACGGCAGCGAAGGCCAGCAGGAGCAAAGCCGACAGGGGAGTGCAGTTTGTGATAAAGGGCTGCTTAAGACATCCCAGTATGACTCCGGCATCGGCCTCGGGCATGGTGAAGTAGCCCTGTACCCTGGCGGTCTGCTTAAGGGTGGAAAAGAAGCAGGGTATATAGAGGATAAGGGTTCCCGCGATACAGATAATGACCCGGCGGAGCAGTATGGGATGCTCCTTTATCTGAAATATTGAATACACCAGCAGAAAAAGGTATACGAAGCCTGCGGCAACGAAGGCGAAGTGATGGGTGTAACCGGCGCCTGCGGCAGAGGCTATAAGGAAACAGCAAAGGGTGAGGTCCCCGGTTTTTTTATGGGCAAGCTCAAGGGCAAGGATGCCGGTGGCTGTGACAAAGAAAAGCCCCAGGGCGTACATTCTGATCTCGGTGAGGTAGTAGAGAAGGGCCGGCATGCCCGTCATGCAGAGCACATAGATGAGTGAGCATTTATCGCCAAAGCGTGAGCGCACGAGAGTGCCTCCCAGGGCAAGGCATCCCAGCATGGGAATGAGTGATGAAAGCCTTAAGGCCGGTGCGGAAAAACCGAGAAGCTTCGTGAAACTCCAGTTGAGTATGTTGTAAAGGGGAGGCAGGGTGTCTGCAAGACTCTTTTCCATCATTTCGGAAAAACTGCCCTTTACCAGAACGGCGGAAAAAGCCTCGTCCATCCACAGATTATTGCCGAATATAAGGGAAATAAAGGCCGCAGCCCCTATAAACGGGAGGATGGAAGCCGCAAGTTTGGTTGTTTTATCAGAAAAATTCATAATTTTCGCAACTCCGTTTTGGTAATATTTGACTAAAGTATATCATTTTTGGTATACTTTGGCTATGAGAGAAATAAGTGTATTGGGTGTCTCCCTGATCGACCGTTCTTTGAGAGAGGCCATGAAGCTCTTGGGGGAGCTTTTGGAAACGGAGAGCCTTGGTACCGTGTGCTTTCTGAGCAACGAGCTTTTGATCAAGGCAAAGGACGATACGGATCTTCGGGACGCTATACAGGGTATGGATCTGCCGGTCGCTGCCTCCGTGGAAATCCTGGAAGCGGGCGGCATTAAATCTGTCAGCAGACTGCGTGAGGTAGAGGGTAACTACTTCATCAAGGAAATGCTGAAGAAACTGGCCCGTGAAAAAAAGAAAATATTTTTGATCGGAAACTCGCAGGACGAACTGGTGACCCTTCGGGAAACCCTTTTGTCCGTCGCCGGAAAGCTTACGTTCTTCGGGAGCTTTGCCTATGACGGCCCCGAAACCTCGCAGGATGCGGTGATAAACGCGATAAACACCATTATTCCGGATGTGATCATCTCCGCGGCCTCCTCGCCGGAGCAGGAGCATCTGATGCACAATTCCAGAAACATGGTGAATTCCAGAGTCTGGATATCACTTCAGCCCGAGGTCCTGAAAAAGCTTGGGGACAGGAAACGGGGCGGATTTTTAAGCGATATCATAGACAGGCTTATATTTAAACGGACACTCAGAAATTTTGATGACAAGGGGTAGGGGAAGGTATGATTTCAAATCAGATTCTGCAGTCAACCATAGACGGCATTAAAACGATCACAAAAACAGATCTCTGGGTTATGGATTCGGAGGGCAGCGCCATAGTGTCCACGGCGCAGGAAGAGATACCCGCATCGGAGGTTCGTTCCTTCGCGCTCTCTTCGGCGGATTCCCAGGAGGTACAGGGGCACCATCTGTTCAAGGTAAGCGATTCCGAGACCACGGAATACATACTGGCGGTCAGGAGCGACAATCCCGACTCATACACAGTGGGCAGGATGACTGTTTTCCAGATACAGAACCTGCTTACGGCATACAAGGAGCGTTTCGACGGAGACAACTTCATCAAGAACCTGCTCCTTGACAATATGCTACTTGTGGATATCTATAACAGGGCCAAAAAGCTCCACATCCGCACGGATGTCAGGAGAGTGGTAATGCTCATTGAGACCGATGAGGTCAAGGATTTCAACACCCTGGAAAAAGTCAGGATGTCCTACGATGCCAGGGGCAGGGATTTTATCACCGCGGTTGACGAGCGTGATGTGATAATCGTAAAAGAGATAGAGGGAGAGGATATGACGGGCCAGGTTGAGAAGTCCGCCCGTGAGATCCTGGATCTTTTCCCCGGAAGCAAGGCGATTGTTGCATATGGCACGGCGGCTACGGATATCAAGGAGGTTTCACGCTCCTACAAGGAAGCCAGGATGGCTCTGGATGTTGGCAAGATCTTCTTCGAGGAAAGAGATATAATAGCCTACAGCTCACTGGGCATAGGCCGACTTATCTACCAGCTTCCCATCCCTCTGTGCAAGATGTTCATCAAGGAGATCTTTGACGGCCGCAGCCCCGACGAGTTCGACGAGGAGACTCTGGGCACCATAAACAGGTTCTTCGAGAACAACCTCAATGTATCGGAGACCTCCAGGCAGCTTTACATACACCGCAATACCCTGGTGTACAGACTGGATAAGCTCCAGAAGACCACGGGGCTGGATCTTCGCGTGTTCGAAGATGCCATAACCTTCAGGATCGCCCTCATGGTAGTCAAGTATATGAAGTATATGGAAACCTTTACGTATTAGGAGTCAAAATGATAATCTTAGACGACGTTGTAAAGTCATACAGCACCGGCGCACCGGCGCTGGACGGGATAAGCCTTCATGTGGAAAAAGGCGAGTTTGTCTTTATAGTCGGGGATTCCGGTTCCGGAAAATCCACTCTGATAAAGCTGCTGCTGCGTGAGCTGGCACCCACCAGCGGCAAGATAATCGTCAACAATACGGATCTGTCAAAGATAAAGCACAGCAAGATACCCAAGTTCAGAAGGGGTGTGGGAGTCGTATTCCAGGACTTCCGTCTGCTGCCCGACAGAAATGTCTACGAAAACGTAGCCTTCGCACAGATCGTGATACAGAAGTCGGCAAAGGAGATCCGCCGCAATGTTCCGGCCATGCTCTCCATGGTAAATCTTGCCGGCAAGTACACTGCCTTTCCCCGGGAGCTCTCCGGAGGTGAGGCTCAGAGAGTTGCCATCGCAAGGGCTCTGGTAAACAATCCGCCCATTCTTTTATGCGACGAGCCCACGGGTAACCTTGACCCCCGCAATTCATGGGAGATCATGAAGCTGCTGGAAGAGATCAATAAAAACGGCACCACTGTACTGGTGGTCACCCACAACTCTGAGATCGTCAATGCGATGCAGAAGAGAGTTATAACCATGAACCGCGGCGTCATCGTCAGCGACGAGAGGAGAGGCGGATACATCTATGAGGATTAGTACATTCCTGTATACCCTTAAGCAGGGTTTTAAAAATATATTCCGTAACAAGGTATTCTCCCTTGCTACGGTGGCTACCATCGCATCCTGCGTATTCCTTTTCAGCCTGTTTTATGCGGTGATCATCAACTTCCAGAACATGGTCATGAAGGCCCAGGCCGGCGTTGCCGTAACGGTCTTCTTTGACGAGGGTATATCCGATGAGCGTATCCAGGAGATAGGCGACCTGATAAAGGAAAGGGTGGAGGTATCAAACATTGAGTTCATCTCGGCCCAGGAAGCCTGGGATTCTTTCAAGGAGGATTATCTGGGTGAGTATGTCGACACCTTCGGCGATGACAACCCTCTGGAGGACTGCGCAAGCTATGAGATCTATCTCAACGACGTGTCCATGCAGGATTCCCTTGTGAAGTATCTTGAGGGCATTGACGGTATATCAAAGGTAAACCAGAGCGCCGTGGCGGCCACCATGCTCTCCAGCATGAATTCCCTCATAGCCTATGTGTCTCTGGGTATCATCGGCATACTGTTCTTTGTCTCCATCTTCCTTATCAGCAACACCGTGGCCATCGGTATCACCGTTCGCCGCGCAGAGATAAGCATCATGAAGCTCATAGGTGCCACGGACTATGTGGTAAGGGCCCCCTTCGTCATCGAGGGTATGATCCTCGGTCTGGTGGGAGCGGCACTGCCTCTGGTTGCGGTTTACTTTGTTTACAACAGAGCCGTAAGCTATGTGAGGGAGCGTTTTGAAGCTCTCAGCTCGCTGCTCCAGTTCCTGAACGTACACGAGGTATTTGTGACTCTCGTGCCCGTTGCTCTCATAATGGGCGTGGGTATCGGCCTTATAGGAAGCTACTTTACGGTCAGAAAGAACCTGCGCGTTTGATCATGCGAAAATTCTATCCGATCATAATCTTAATACTGATCACAATAACAGCGGCAGAAATGCCGCTTGTTGTCTATGCAAAGAAAAAGTCATCCTCATCGTCGTCCGACAAAAGCACCGAGATCAACCGGCAGATAGAAGAGGACAGGAGCAGGATCGACAGCGCGGAGTCGGAAAAAGAAGAGATCCGAAAGGGCATGAACGATGTTGAAAAGATCATCGATTCCCTTCAGGCAAAGAAGGGGGATCTGGAGGGCTATGTGAAGAGTCTGGATTCCTCTCTCATGAGCATCCAGAGCGAGATATCCGGATTAAACGATAAGATAGACACTCTGGACAAAAATCTTGACGAGCTGGGCAGTCAGATCAGCGACAAGGAAAAGGAGCTGGACAAGGCTGAGCAGGAACTTGATGAGGCTCAGCAGGCTCTCGAGACCCAGTACAAGGATACCAGAGAGCACATCAAATACATGTACGAGACCCGGAATGCCACCATCCTGGATCTGATACTGGGGTCCGACGGCATAAAGGATCTTTTGAACCGTGCCCAGTACATAGCGGGCATGACCAGATATGACAAGGGCAGGCTCGATGAGTATGCCACCGCCGTGAAAAAGGTGGAAGAAAAAAAGGAGACGATCGCAAAGGAGCAGAAGGAACTTGACGAGCTCAAGGGTTCCATGGAGGATACCAAGGAAGAAATCTCCGAGGAAAAGGATCAGGTCAAGGCCAAAGAGGATGACATGAACAGGCTTATCTCCGCCAAGGAGCAGGAGATAAACGCCTACGATGCCGATATCTCCATCAGGGAAAAACAGATAGAGGAATACAAGAGGCAGATCGCCGAGCAGGATTCCATAATCCGTGCCCTGGAGGCTTCCATAGCAGCCAGGAAGGCACAGCTTTCCGGAGATGTCAGCGGCAACGAGGCATCCTCCCTTCCCAGATACGACGGAGGCAAGTTTACCTTCCCCTGCCCCAGCTACACCAGGATATCCGATGACTATGGAAACAGGATGTACCCCATATTAAAGGTGGAGAGGTTCCACAACGGCGTGGATCTGGCAGCCGCCAGCGGCTCCCCCATCCTTGCAGCCTATGACGGCGAAGTCATTGCGGCGGATTATTCCGCCAGCATGGGAAATTATATAATGATAGATCACGGCGATGACGTATATACCATATACATGCATGCCTCAAGTCTTCTGGTTTCTAAGGGGGCCAGAGTGAGCGCCGGCCAGAAGATAGCCCTTGTGGGTTCCACCGGACGCAGCACCGGACCACACCTCCATTTTTCCGTCAGGGAAAACGGAAACTATGTGAGTCCCTGGAAGTATCTTAAATGATCTATAGAGATCGGGTGATATTATGTACGATTATGAACAGACAGATGAATTAAACGAAGGATATACGGAGCCGGAGGGCGAAAGAGTCCTTCCGGATCCGATAACTCCACAGAGGAAAACGGTTCTTAATTTTCCTGCGGGCCTTATACTCGGACTGGTCCTGGGTATCTGCGGAACGGGCATTGTGTGCATCATAGCCCTTCTTATCATGTATAATTCCGATACCTTAAGGCTTAACTATTCCTCATCCGAAAAGCTCAAGCTCATAGAGCAGATGATCCATCAGAGATATCTCCATGAGGATGAGGTCACCCCGGAAATGCTTGAAGAGGGCATGTACAGGGGGATGGTGGATTCCCTGGGAGATCCCTATTCCGTTTACTACAACGAAGACGATCTCAAGAGCCTTTTGGAGTCCTCCTCCGGTTCCTTCGGAGGCATAGGCGTTCATCTCACCCAGGATCCCGACACCAGGGTCGTGACGGTGTACAAGGTCATGGACGGGTATCCCGCCGCAAAGGCCGGGGTAAGTGAAAACGACATCCTCATAAGGGTTGCCGGCGAAGAGATAAAAGATATGGATCTTTCCACCATAGTTTCCAAGGTCAGGGGAGAGAAGGGCACAAAGGTACTCCTTGATCTCATGCGGGACGACAAAGAGGTGGAAGTGGAGATCGTGAGAGATATTATAGAGTACGATACCGTAGCCTGTGAGATGAAGGATGAGGAAAAGGGCATCGGATATATCACCATTGATGAGTTTGACGATGTGACCTACGAGCAGTTCGTCAATGCCATAAACGAGCTTAAGGAAAAGGGCATGAAGTCCATGATACTGGATCTTCGCGGCAATCCCGGAGGCAATGTGGATACCGTCTGCGATATGTGCGACAGGCTCATGGGCGAGGGTATCATCGTAAGCGTTGAGGACAAGAACGGGAAAAAGAAAGAGTACACCTCGGACAGCGAGCAGCTGTTTAAAGGGGATATAGTGGTGCTCGTGGACGGCAACTCCGCCAGCGCCGCAGAGATAATGACGGGAGCCTTAAAGGATACCAAGCTTGCCACAGTAGTGGGCACCACGACCTTCGGCAAGGGCATAGTCCAGAGCGTGTATCCTCTGGGTGACGGCACCGCCGTGAAGCTCACTGTGGAGAATTACTATACACCTTCGGGTTACAGCATACACGGAAAGGGAATAAAACCTGACGTTGAGATAGATTTCGACGAAGAATCGTATAAGAAAGACAAGACCGACAATCAGCTGGAAAAGGCGCTCGAGATACTCAGGGGGAAGTAAAGGCTTCCTCTGTCATCAGCTCGTTTTTCTCCCCGGCGTTGTTGTATTCCATAAACCTGTATTCCATTACCAGGGGATCGGATTCCAGGCTGTCGGCGGAATAGAAGGTTCCGTTTTTGTCAAAGGCGCCGTTGACCGAGAATACCGGGTATTTTTCCTCCATTGCGGCCAGAAGCTTCTGGTAGGGCGTAAGGGGGCAGCCGGCGGTCCTGAGCACCAGACCTGCCAGATAGTTTGAACTCAGCATTTCGTAGCGGTCCTCTTCGATATCGTAGTTTGCCCATATTATGAAGGGTGTCGTATACTTGCGGATGTTGTCCACGGGGTCGTTTTCGTCAAAGGCCTCATCGTGTGACTGTGAGTATACCAGGGATGAGAAGTCATCCTCCAGCCGGGGCTGGTGATCCCCGAAAATTGCAATCACGGTGGGCTCATCCACCTTTGAAAAATAATCTGTAAGCTTTTCAAATGCCTCGTCCGACTTTTTCAGAAGGGCGAGGTAATTTTCTCCCTGGGGATAGCTGCCGTAAGCCGAAAGGTTTCCGGGGTATTCTCCCGTTTCCTTTTTGAAATCAAATTCATAACCGCTGTGGTTCTGCATGGTCACGTTGAACATGAAAAATTTGTCGCCGGTGCGGTTTTCGTAGGCGGAGATCACCTTGTTGTAATCCCAGTCGTCTGTGGGATGCTCGTTGATGAGGGGGATGTCCTCGCCCTCGTAATCCTCTATGTTGTAGAATCTGTCAAAGCCCAGAAGGGGGTATACCTTCTGTCTGTTCCAGTTGACTCCCGTGGCGGGATGCATGGCTGTGCAGGAATAGCCTTCGTTCTTCAAAACTCCGGCGATCGAGGGGCGGGGAGTTCTCACGGCGTAGGAGAAGGGGCAGCCCTTGAGAAAGGCGATGCTGTTGCCTGTGAGGAATTCATATTCGGTGTTGACTGTGGTGCCGCCGAAGACGGGGACATACAGATTTCCTCTGACGGTATTTTCCTCCAGGGTGCTGCAGAAGGGCAGTGCACTCTTTACCTCCGGGAGATCTCCCAGGACGGAAAAATCCGCAAAGGCTTCGTTCATGATCACTATTATGTTTTGGGCCTGTGTTCCGGTGCCGGAGTCCTCTGCGGCGGCATATTTTTCATATATGGCGCGGCACTGCTCTGCGCTGTAACCCTCGGGCCGGTCAAGGAACAGGAACTTGCTGTAGTGGAAAAAGGTGACGGGGATACCCTGGTTCCTGTAGTAACGCTCGATGAGATAGAGCCTGTCGGGGATCTCGCGGTAGCGGTCCGAGTTTACCATGAGAAACATGAGGGCGGCGCAAATGGCAAGGGACAGAGTGCCGTAGGCCAGCCGCTTTTTTCCTTTGAGGATGGGGGTGGAAAGCCGGTATGCAAAGACTGCGGTTATGATGATGAAGAGCAGCCAGAGCACCGCCTGGGGATAGAGTCTGTACTCGTAGGTGCCCGCCACATCGGCGGCGGTCTTTATGGCCAGAATGTCCCAGGGAAGGAACATGACACCCCTGAATTCTCCCACGTAGTGGTTGACTATGCCCAGGGAATACCAGATGATACCTGACAGGGTGAAGCAGAGCCAGAGTCTGCCGGTGATGACATAGAAGAATTTATATATGCAGTAGAGCAGTACAAGGTTCAGTATGATATACCTTGTGGAACGGAGTATGGACATGCCGTTCAGGCCCTGCACTCCAACATAGGCAAAAAAAGCCATTATCCACAGGTTCAGCTCCGTAACAAGCAGAGGAAGAAGCCTGCTTTCGTTTTCATTTTCGGTATCGTAAGACATGGGGGACTCCTAAGGATTTATCATCAGATGGGCGCGTCCTTCAGCTTTTCCACCTCTTCGCAGGTGTCTCGCAGAAGCTTCAGCAGCTCGTTGTGTTTTGCCTTTGCCAGATCCGGAGATCTGTTGTTCTTGAAGGAAAGCTCTACCTCACGGGAAAGTTCATAAAGTTTGACCGCTCCGATGCCTCTTGATGATGACTTAAGGGAGTGGGCGGCTATCTCATAATTATTCCAATCGCCGGAATCAAAGGCGGTCCGAAGCTTTTGATCGTAGCGCTCATCAAGGTAGGCTTCAAGGACCATCTTGTACAGCTCGACACTTCCGCCGGAAAATACAAGGCCCTTCTTTATGTCCACAAGCTTTGTCCCGGCACCGGCATCCTCATCTGCCTGCCCTTCCGCAGGAGCAGTCTCCCTGGGGATGATCTTTGACTGGGGAAGGTAGTTCAAAAGGACTTTTTCCAGCCTGCCTGCCTCAATGGGCTTTGTGAGATAGTCGGAGAAGCCGTGGTCGGTGTAAAGCTTCTGGGCACCGCTTATGGCATTTGCCGTAAGGGCAATGACCGGCATATCGCTGCGGAGGATGGAACTGTCGCTCTTAATGCAGGCCAGGGTCTCGATGCCGTCCATCTTAGGCATCATGTGATCAAGGAACACAACGTCGTAGACGTTCTTTCTAAGCATGTCTATGGCAGTCATTCCGGAATCCGCCGTGTCGATGGTGATCTTTGAATTCTTCAGAAGGCCCTTGAACACGAGAAGGTTCATCTCGATGTCGTCTACCACCAGGACGCGTACACCGGGTGCCTCAAAGGTTTCGGTATATACCTCAATGGCATTCCGGGACTTTCTGCGGGCGGTCTCGAAGTCGCCTATGGGAGCGGGATCGGCAATGCCCTGGACAAGGTCGAAATAGAAATCAGAGCCCTTTCCGTATTCGCTCTCTATCTCCAGGCTTGTGCCCATGAGCTCCAGATACTTCAGGGTGATGGAAAGTCCGAGGCCCGTGCCCTCTATGGTGCGGTTGCGGGCTTCGTCGATCCTTCTAAAGGACTCCCAAAGCTTTTCCTTATCCTCTTCACGGACGCCTATGCCTGTGTCGCTGACGGATATGTGGAGTTTGACTTCATTTCCGTTTTCCCCGGAGAATACCCGTCTGACGGTGAGCTTTATGCTGCCGTCGTCGGTGTATTTGACTGCGTTTGTCAGAAGATTGGTGACGATCTCTTTTATGCGGATGTCATCGCCGATAAGGGTCCGGGGAATGGTCTCGTCTATGTCGCAGCTGACAGAAAGGCCCTTCTTCTGGGCACGGAGCTCGACCATATCAAGCATGTCGTTTATAAGGGTGACGGGACTGTACTCCACGGGAGTTATCTCCATCTTGCCGGATTCTATCTTTGAGAAATCCAGGATCTCGTTTACAAGGGTGAGAAGAGTCTGGCCGCTGGCCTTTATGTTGCCGGCGTAGTTTTTGATCTCGTTTTCGCGGCTCTCCCTGAGGATCATTTCGTTGAAGCCCAGGATGGCGTTTATGGGGGTGCGTATCTCGTGGGACATGTTTGCCAGGAAGGCACTCTTTGCCCTGTTTGCTGAATCGGCTATCTCTATCTGTTTTTTCAGGGACACTGACATGGACTGGAGTGAACGTGAGAGGATACCTATCTCGTCCTTGCTGTCGGTGTTCATGACCTCGCTGTAATCACCGTTTGCATAGCGCTCAGCCACGTAGGTCATGCGCTTGAGAGGAGTGATGATGGTGCGGATCCAGGCCAGGCAGATCATGATGGCCACAATGAGGATTATGATGGCCACAATGACAAACTGCCGTATAAGGGTGGTCTGAGGGATGTTGATCTCATTTACGGGGGTGTTCATACCCAGGATCATGCCGTTGCGCAGCTGCTTCATGATGATCTTGCGTTTTACGCCGTCTATGCCCTGAAGTGTGCGGACCTCATCAACGCTGCTGCCCAGCACGCTCTGTACAAAGGGCATGAGGTTTTCGGTGAGATTGCGGCTCATGACGCCCTCGGGATAGTCAAAATGGAAGATGATATCGCCCTGGGGAGAAACAAGGAAGGCCCTGCCGCTCTCGTAAAGGCGGATGTCGGAAACGGTCTCTCTTAAGGGACGCAGGTCTATGTCCATGCCGATGATACCGATGACGGTGTCACCCTGATAGTAGGGGATGATGTAGGAGATCATCTCTACTCCAAGATTTTTGTTGAGGTAGGGATTCATCCACATGGGTTTTTTGTTTTTGATGGGGATGTAGTACCAGCCCACGTGCTCAAGATCCATGGAATCGTAGAGGCTCATGTCGGTGGGCTCTGCAGAATTCCAGGAATTGTCGGAGGGGTTGAAGGTATACCAGAAGCCCTCCTTGGGGCCGAAGCGCTCGGGGTCATAGCGCAGATACACTGCCATGGCACTGCGGGTGTTTTCCGCGATACTCTTGCTGAGCTCTGATACGTCGTAGGTGAACTGCCTGCGCTCTTCCACGTCGGTGGTAAGATTACCGTAGGACTCGGAGCGCTTGACGGCATAATTGTATATGGTATCCACAGACTGCTCAACGGAGCTGAATATATCGTCCATATCGCGGGCGCTTCGCTCCGCGGTGAGCTCAAGGATACTGTCGGAGTTTTCATCGAGGATGGCGGTGGTACGGAGGGTTGCGGTGAGTCCGAAGCTGCCTGCCACGATGATCATTATGAGAGATATTACCAGAACGATCTTTGTCTGGATCGATTTCATGGCTGTGATCCTCCCTGCAATAAAGATAATTATACAGTAAAAACAATCCATTGACAAACACATCATAAAGATAAGATAATATATTTCGTAATGGAACAGCTCTGCTGTTATTCAAGGAGAGAGAAAATGAGCGGATTTTTTGGAGTTGCATCAAAGGAAAACTGTATTTTTGATCTGTTTTTCGGAACGGATTATCATTCGCATCTCGGCACAAGGAGAGCCGGTATCGCCGTCTTCGGTGATGAGAACGGTTTTTCGAAGTCGATCCACAGCATAGAAAACACGCCCTTCCGTACAAAATTCGACGGAGAGCTTTCGGATCTTGCAGGGAATATGGGCATCGGCTGCATTTCCGACTACGAGGCGCAGCCCATACTGGTCCGAAGCCATCACGGGTCCTTTGCCATCACCACCATCAGCAAGATAAACAACGCGGAAAAGCTGGTGGCGGAAATAGTTGAGGACGGCACCCACTTTTTTGAGATGAGCAACGGCGAGATAAACGCCACCGAGCTGGTGGCGGCGCTGATAAACCGCAAGGAAAACCTTATCGAGGGCATCCGCTACGCCCTTGAGGTAGTGGACGGTTCGTTGTCCATGCTGGTGCTGACACCGAAGGGTATCTACGCGGCCCGTGACAAGCACGGCAGGACCCCCGTCATCCTGGGTAAAAAGGAAGGGGCCAGATGCGCCTGCTTCGAGAGCTATTCCTACCTGAACCTGGGCTACACCGACGACCGTGAACTCGGCCCCGGCGAGATCGTGGTCTTTGACTCCGAGGGAGTAAAGACTCTGGTGGCACCCGGAAAGGATCTTAAGATCTGCACTTTCCTCTGGGTTTACTACGGCTACCCCTCAGCGGTTTACGAGGGCGTTAACGTTGAAAAAATGAGATACAACTGCGGCGCAAACATGGCAAAGCGCGACAATGTAAAGGCCGATGTGGTGGCGGGAGTCCCGGATTCCGGTACCGCCCATGCCGTGGGTTACGCAAACGAATCGGGCATCCCCTTCTCCAGGCCATTCATAAAGTACACCCCTACCTGGCCCAGGAGCTTTATGCCCACCATCCAGACAAAGAGAAATCTCATCGCCCACATGAAGCTCCTGCCCGTGCATGAGCTGATAAAGGGCAAGAGCCTTCTGCTGATAGACGACTCCATAGTCAGGGGCACCCAGCTTAGGGAGACCACGGAGTTCCTTTACGAGAGCGGCGCCAAAGAGGTTCATATCCGTCCCGCCTGCCCGCCCCTGCTGTTCGGATGCAGATACCTGAATTTCTCCAGATCCAATTCCGAGATGGAGCTCATTACCAGAAATGTGATACAGGAGCTCGAGGGAGATAACGTCTCCGAAGAGACCCTGAGAGAGTATGCCAATCCCGATTCCGAGAAATACGAGCGCATGGTTGAGGGCATAAAGGAAAAGCTTAACTTTACCTCCCTGAGATTCAACAGGCTTGACGACATGCTTGATGCCGTCGGACTTCCCGCCGAGAATCTCTGCACCTACTGCTGGAACGGGGTGGAGTGAGCCATGTTCGAACCACTCACCGACGCCCAGAAGCTGAAGATCGGCAAGTACGTAAACAAGGTTCTTCACGTCCAGGGCAATTCACCCAAAGGCGATGTACTGGCGATAGCTCTGGTGCTGGACTGTTCCCTTCCCAGGGATTTTCTCTGCGAGGCGTCAAAGGACATACTCACCTTCCTGCGGCGTGAGGGCAAGCCTTATCTGAATCTTCGCATAAACCTCATAAAATGGAGGTCGGACACCGAGTTCGTTAAGTACGTGACCTCCTATCCCGAGATACTCATGGACAGGGCTGCGGATGAGGCCGATATTGTGACTGAGGAAAAGCACTGGGACGCCCTGACGGAGCAGCTTAAAAAGTTTTATGCCCGCTCCAGGGTTGTGCTCATCCTGCTGGATCACAAGTACGGCTGCATCGATCCCGAGGCGGTCGCCGAGAACCTTAAACCCTTTCTCCACCGCAAGACGGTATGCGTCTATCCGGAGGGAGGGGCCAAATATCCCCTGGATATCATTTGAGGTCTCAAAATATATTTTTGCTATGTCTTTTTTGGGAAAAAGTTGTTATACTTAAGTCGTGATACCCTGTATCGAAAGGAGAAGATATGCTTATAACACTTATACCATTATTTGACAGGAACATGCAGGTAAAGGCATATTCCGTTTTTTCACAGAAGGCTAACCAGTTTCTCAATCCTTTGAGCATGATGACCAGCCAGAATGACGGTGCTACGAGCATACCGGGACTGGACATCCTCAACAGCATGGGTATCGAGACTATATCCAGTGACAGCGAGATCTTCATACCCGTCAGCAATGTATCCATATTTACCGATATGGACAGCCAGTGCACGGGCATTCCCCATGAGCGCATCGTCTTCCTCATAGACCGCACGGTTCCTCCGGTAGACATGTACGTAGAGCGTATAAAGCAGCTCAAGGATTCGGGGTACAAGATCGCCATCCGTAAGATCGCGGTAAACGAATTCGTGAATTACGCCCCCATCCTGTCACTCATGGATTACGTTCTCCTTAACAACAAAAAGATCGTCATCGAGAAGGCAAAGATATTCTTCTCAAAGATGTATCCCAACGCAAAGCTCATCGCCGGCGGTATCGAGACCCAGGAGATCTTTGAAGCCCTTAAGGACACCGGCGGTTACGACCTCTACGAGGGCGAGTTCTTCCGTGTACCCGCTTCGGTGGGCATCCACGAGATGGCTCCCGTTAAGGTCACCTACCTGCAGCTGTTAAAGGTGGTAAATGCACCCGACTTCGAGCTTCAGGCAGCGGCTGATGTCATCGGCCGCGACCCCGCGCTTACCATCTCCCTTTTAAAGATGGTAAACAGAGTGGTAAAGACAGCACAGATCACTACCATCCGCCACGCAGCGGCCATGCTGGGACAGAAGGAACTGAAAAAGTGGATCAACACTGTGGTGACGGAGGAGCTTTATTCCGACAAGCCAAACGAGCTCACCAGACTTTCACTTCTGCGCGCACGCTTCGCAGAGAACCTTGCAGTTGTCTTTGATATGCGTATGCAGAGCGAGGAGCTCTTCCTTATGGGACTCTTCTCGGTACTTGACGCCATCCTTGAGAAGCCCATGAAGGAGGCTCTTGAGATGATCCAGCTGTCAAAGCCCATTAACGACGCCCTTGTATTTCATGAGGGTCCCCTTGCTCCCGTATTTGATTTCATGCTCAGATACGAGGCCGGCGACTGGTCCGAGGTTTCCAGGATCATGCTCCTCAAGGAATTCGATACCGATGAGGTATTCAAGGCATACGAAGACTCTCTGATCTGGTACAGGAACACTATAGTTGGATAAGCTTATAACTGCGGTAATAACCACATACAAAAGAGAAAAAGACATCGTTGAAAGGGCGCTGAGAAGCGCCCTTTCGCAAAACTACAGACCTTTAGAGGTCATAGTGGTGGACGACAACAGAGACGATGAAGAGGGCAGGGCGGCATCAGCCGTGCTGAAAGGCCTCGTGGATGAACTCTCCGGAGCCTTTCCCTGCATTCCCCTCACTCTCTGCTCCACCTATGAGGGGCGGCACGGTGCCCAGGCAGCCAGGAACACAGGTATCAAAAATGCCCGGGGCTTTTACATTGCCTTTCTCGACGATGACGATGAATGGCTTCCGGGCAAGCTCGAAAAGCAGTCCGTCATTCTGGAAAAGCACCCGGAGTGCGGCATGTGCTTCTGCCGGGGCTGGAAGATCGACGAGTCCGTAAATCCTCCCGTGAAGGAGGATTATCAGGGCGAGGAATTCCGCTCTACGGTGACCTACAGGATGCTCCTTCGGGGAGACTGCATAGGTACCACCTCCCAGGCCATGATCCCCGCCGCCGTTTTTGACAGGGTGGGACTTTTCGATGAAAGGCTTCCGGCACGTCAGGATTACGAGATGTGGATAAGGATAGCCCGGGCCATGCCCATCGCAGGCTGTAGCGCCCATCTTTTCCGCATATTCAAGAACGGGGGCCGCGAGCAGATTTCCAGGAACTGGGACAACTGCATAAAGGGGCATATTCTTTTATACCGGAAATACAAAAAGGATATCGACTCCGACAGGAGGGCGAAGTTCAACGTTGCCTTCTATCTTGCCCACTACCATATGTGCAAGGGCGACAAAAAGAGAATGGTAAGGCTTTACGCCCGGTCGTTTTTCATAAGCCCCGTATGCTTTTGGGGCAAATTCAGGATCAAGCTTTCGGAAATAATGCGCCGCCACAGAAGAGGAGACGTAGCGCGTTCATGAGCATCGAAGCACAGGAAAAGGAAAAGCGCATAGCGTTGTACGCCGCAAGGCTTCTTTCACTGGCCTGCGACACGGTGATCGTGAGCATGAGGTTCATGGATGCGGCTGTGGGAAGGCTCCGTCCCCAAAAGAAAAAGGGGATAGGGTGCGTGACCTCAGACGGCGATTTCTTTTACTATGAGCCCGCTTATGTGCTGCAGCAGTATACCGTGGATGCGAATTCCACAGCCAGGATGTACCTGCATTCCATTCTTCACTGTGTGTTCAATCACAGCTTCACCGGCTCCGGTCTCGACAAAAGACTGTGGGATCTGTCCTGCGACATAGCCGTTGAAAACATGATAATGGAGCTGGGACTTTCCGACTTCAGGCTTGCCACGGACGATGAGCGCGAGATCAGATTAAAGGCCCTCAAAAAATACATCGACAGGATGACCGCCGAAAAGATATACAAATACTTTCTGGCAAATCCTCCCGCCGCCTCCAGCTATCCCAAGTTCGAGGCGCTCTTCAGACAGGATGTGCACCTGTACTGGGGCGAAAGCGAGCAGTATGAGCTCACCGAGGAGGAATGGAAAAAGATAAGCGAGAGGATCCGGGCCGAGATAAAGGAGTTTTCCGCCGATTCGGACAATTCCGAGAGCCTGATGAAAAACCTTGAGGACGCCTCACGCAAAAAATATGACTACAAACGGATACTGGAGAGGTTCTGCGAAACCGGCGAGGAGCTCTCCGTAAGCGACGAGGAATTCGATTACATCTACTACACCTACGGACTGGAGCACTACGACAACATGCCATTGATCGAACCTCTGGAGTTCAAGGATGAAAAAAAGATCCGGGAGTTCGTCATAGTGATAGACACCTCCGCCTCCTGCAGCGGCAAGCTGGTGAAAAGCTTCCTCACAAAGACCTACGACATACTGAAGGGCAGCGAGAGCTTTTTCAAAAAGATAAATGTCCACATAATCCAGTGTGACAGCGAGGTCAGATCCGATACCCACTTAAAGACCAGGGAGGATTTCGACGCCTTTCTCAAAGAAGTGAGGCTCACGGGAAACGGGGGCACGGATTTCAGGCCCGCTTTTTCCTACGTGGACGAGCTTTCCGAAAACGGTGAGTTTACAAATCTCAAGGGGCTTATTTATTTTACCGATGGATACGGGATCTACCCCGAAAAGAAACCTGATTACGACTGTATATTCGCCTTTGCCGCAGGAGATGACATGAAGCCTGCGGTGCCCTGGTGGGGCATTGAGGTGATACTTGACGAGAGCATAGAGGAGTCCGGGAAAGATGAACATTAAGCAGGCAAAGGAATACATAAAGGAAACGGCCAGGCTCTACCTGAAAAAGGACGACCTGGGAGACTATATCATCCCGGTGGTAAGACAGCGCCCCATTTTTCTGCTGGGAGCTCCGGGAGTGGGCAAGACCGCCATTATGGAGCAGGTGGCCGCAGAGCTTGGCATAGCCCTGGTCTCTTATTCCATGACGCACCACACCCGCCAGTCCGCCATAGGACTCCCCTTCATACGCAGGAAGGAGTACGGTGGCGAGGAATACGATGTCACCGAGTACACCATGAGTGAGATCATAGCATCGGTCTATGACACCATGGAGGAGAGCGGTATAAACGAGGGCATCCTCTTTCTGGATGAGATCAACTGCGTCTCCGAGACTCTGTCTCCCTCCATGCTTCAGTTCCTTCAGTACAAGGTCTTCGGACGCCATCATGTACCCGATGGCTGGGTCATCGTGACTGCGGGAAATCCCCCCGAATATAACAAGGCAGTGCGTGAGTTCGATGTGGCGGTGCTGGACAGGCTTAAGGTCATATCGGTGGAGCCCGATTACAGGAGCTTCAAGGATTACGCCGTGGAAAAGAGCCTTCATCCCGCCATCCTGAATTTCCTGGATATAAAGAGAGAGTATTTCTACAAGATCGAGAACACCGGCACCGGCCGCTCCTATGTGACGGCCAGAGGGTGGGAGGATCTTTCCGATATCATCACCCTCTACGAGGAAGAGGGACTGAAACCCGACGACACCCTGATAGGCCAGTACATCCGCAACGACGCCGTGGTAAGGGAGTTTTCAGCCTACTACGATCTTTTTAACAAGTACAAGAGGGACTATCATGTGAGCGAGATCCTCGAGGGAGAGGTTGCGGACCACGTATATCCCAGAGTGGCTGCGGCTCCGTTTGACGAGAGGCTTTCTCTGCTTTCCATGCTCATGGACAGGATCACCTACGAGATCCGGGAAAACATAAGGCGCATGGATCAGCTTTCCAAGGCAGCTCCAATTTTAAAGGGCGCTTCTTCCCTGTCGGGAGGTGAGCTGGGAGCATGGCTGGATAAATCCATAGAGGGCTGTGAAAAGAACCTTTTCTCCAAAAAGAAGGCCGGAGCTCTTGCGGGTGATGAGGAGCGCATTTTAAGGCACACCATAAAGCTTCTGAAAGATATGAGAGGCCTCGGCAGCTTCGAAGAGATAAAGGCTCTCTACAACGAGAGAGTTGAGGCGGTTAAGCAGGAGAGCATTGCCGCATCCTCAAGGCTTCACAACCTGTTTGTCTTCTGCGAAAAGGCCTTTGCCGAGGGCAACGAGATGCTGATCTTTGTGACCCAGCTTACGGTAAACCCCTATACTTCAAGGTTTATCGCCAGGTTCGGCAGCAGCGATTACGAAAAACATCAGGACGAGCTTATGCTGACCCAGCGTCGCATCGATATGCAGTCCGAGGTAAAAGAGCTTCTGAATGAGACTATATGACGAAAAAAACGGCCTGTATTATGAAAGCGGGCCCGGCGGCATAGAGATAAAGGATGCCGACAAAAAACTGACGGAGGCAGTGATACCCGCCGATTATGACGGAACTCCTGTCACCTCCATAGGGAAAAAGGCTTTCCTGGGCTGCAAGCAGCTGAGGGAGGTGAGGCTCCCGGAGAGTATAACCTCGGTGGGGGAGTGGGGCTTTGCCAGGTGCGATGCCCTTGAGAGCTTGAGGATGGGCTCCGGTGACTGTGTTTTCGGCAAGGGAGTTTTCGAAAAAGACGCCCTGCTTACCGAGATAATCGTGGGGGAGCATGAGGGCAGCACCTCCCATCTCATGGCAAAGGCCGCCACCGTAATGGAGGCGGAATACCTGCTGGATACGAAGGGCGCCGGCAGCGAGGGCTGGTTCAAAAGCTGGGACAACAAGCTGTCGAACATCCTGGAGCTTGCGGACAACGAGGGTTATCACCTCTACGTTCTCTGCGGTGAAGCGGATCTCCACCTGGACTACGATGAATACCTGGAGTTTTCCCGCAGGAAAAAAGCGGGGCTCTGCCTGTTAAGACTTATGTACGATGAGATGCTTGATCCCGCCTTCGGGCAGAGGCTTTCCCGATATGTCAGGGAGCACACGGTGGGATGCAGCTCCGCAGCTGCCTGGGATCACGTGCTGGAGCACCACGCCGACGACACCGGATACTTTGAACTTCTTGTGAGGCTGGAGTGCATAGGAAGAAACAACCTGGAGCAGGCTCTGCTCTCCCTTGGGGACAGACACGCCGAGGCTAAGGGTTATCTGATAAATACCTTTAACGACACGGACACAAGGGATGCCTTTTTTGAGGACCTGATGCTATAGATCATGAGATTTGCCATTGACGGCCGCCAGCTTAACGGAAGCATGGGCGGCGTACAAAGATACATAACCGAGATCCTCGCGCAGCTGGACAAAATTGCACCGCCGGATATGTTCGAGGTGGTGGTCCCCGCCGACGGAAGCTGCCGTGTATCCTACAAAAACCTTAAGGTTGTTCCCTACGGGCACTTTAAGGGCCTGTTGTGGGAACAGCTGGATTTTCCCCGATACCTGAAAAAGCACGGTATGATGGGGATATTCATGTGTACCGTGGTCTCCATGCTCTACCCCCATGGGATAGCGGTGGTCCACGATGTGATGCCCGCCATGTTTCCCGACATCGCAAAGAGCATGGGCAATGTTTTTGCCCGCAACATGCTGCTCTTAAACTACAGGATCGCGGTCAAAAAGGCCGAATACCCGGTGACCGTATCCGAGAACAGCAAGAGGGACATGGCCAGGATCTACGGCAGGGACGAAAAGGATATCCGCGTCATCCCCAACGCATGGCAGCACATGGAAAGGGTTAAGTCCGACGACTCCTGGATGGAGCGCTTTCCGCAGGTTAAAAAGGGAGAGTACTATTTTTCACTTTCCGCCAACCGCCGTCAGAAAAATTTTAAGTGGATATACGAGATGGCCAGGCGCAATCCCGATTCCCTCTTTCTTATGGCGGGAACCGTAGAGGAGTGGCAGGACAATGAGAGGATCGAGGCTCCCAACATCATCCAGCTGGGATTTACCAGCGACGGCGAGACCAGATCCCTTATGGAAAACTGCAAGGCCTTTCTTTTTCCCTCCTTTTACGAGGGCTTTGGCATACCTCCCATGGAGGCTCTGTCCTGCGGCGCAAGGATAGTGGTGGCCGACACCTCCTGTATGCCGGAGATATATGGAGATAGCGCGTATTATGTAAACCCGTTTGACTACGATGTAGATCTTGATAAACTGCTGAAAAGCCGTGTGGCTCCGCCTTCCGACTGTCTTGACAGATTCGGATGGGACAAGTCGGCAGAGTTGTTGCTTGAGTTATGTAAACAAATTGAGGAGGAAAAAATTGAGCGAGATCATTGACAGGCTTAAGGAGGGCAGATTCACCCTTATCGCGGAGATCGGGGTAAATTATTACGACATAGCCGCCACCAGGGGCATTTCGGTGATGGAGGCTGCAAAGCTGATGATCAAAGAGGCAAAGGAAGCCGGGATCCATGCGGTGAAGTTCCAGACCTACAAGGCGGATACACTGGCCGCAAAGGCTTCGCCCTATTACTGGGACATAAATGAGGAACCTACCAGATCCCAGCATGAGCTCTTTAAAAAATTCGATTCCTTCGGCTACGGGGAGTACCTGGAACTGGCGGAATATTCAAAGAAAGTGGGCATAGAGTTTCTGTCCACGGCCTTTGATTTTGACAGCGCCGACTACCTTGATGAGATGATGGATGTATACAAGATCTCTTCTTCGGATCTTTCCAACATCCCCTTCATCGAGTATCAGGCAAAAAAGGGAAAGCCCATCATTCTTTCCACAGGGGCTTCCGAGCTTGCCGAGATAGAGAGGGCGGTGGATGTGATCCGCTCCTGTAACGACAGGGAGCTGGTGCTGATGCACTGTGTGCTTGAGTATCCTACTCCTTTGGAGCACGCGAACCTCAACAAGATCCTGACACTCAGGGAGCAGTTCCCCTATCTGATACCCGGGTATTCGGATCACACCAAGCCCACCGAGGACTGCGAGGTGATCTGCACCGCATACAACCTGGGAGCCATCTGTGTGGAGAAACATTTCACCCTGGACAAGACCCTGAAGGGAAATGATCATTATCACGCCATGGATCCGGGGGATGCAAAACGTATACTTGAAAAGATAGAAAGGATCGATAAGATCCGTGGATGCGGAGATCTGGTTTGTCTTGAGACCGAGGTCACCGCAAGAGCCAACGCCAGAAGATCCATAGTAAGTGCGGTGGATATTGCCGAAGGTACCGAGATCACAGGTGACATGCTCACCTTTAAGAGACCGGGCACCGGTATCGCGCCGGACAGACTGGACGAGGTGGTTGGAAAATGCGCTGCGGTCGACATCAAGGATGACACTATTTTGACGCAGGAGATGCTTAAGTAATTTTGTTTAAGGAAGAGGTATTGTTTATGAAAAAGATCATCGCATTGCTGCTGACCATGGGGATGGTGATCTCCCCCCTTTCGGTATGGGCCGGTGAGGAGCTTTCCGAAGAGCCTTTGGAAGAGGAGATTATCGCGGAAATAACCGGAGACCGGGCCCTGCCTGATGAATATGCCGACGGGGATGCATCCTTTAAGACCGCCGGCGGATATTTTGAGAGCATTTATGCCGAACTTCAGGGGGTCACAAAGGATCAGATCGCCGTGGTTTCCTGGTCCGGAAAGGCTTCCGGAAGTCTCTCCGAAACGGATATGGAATATCTTGTAAGAACACAGGAGGGCGGTGTGGTCCGCATCGACATCCCGGGCCTTGAGGCCGGCACCTATGACCTTGCGGTACAGATCGGCGATGTCAACCTGGTAAAAAAGAATATCGAGGTCATGGCCTATGACCGCAGCGGCTATGCCCACTATCAGCACACAGAGGGCGTGGGAGCCTACACCGACAAGGGCACTCTTAAGGAAAAGGCCCTGGTGGTGTACGTGACGGATGATAATAAAAACACCGTCGAGGTGGATTTTGACGGCAGTAAGTACACGGGCATAGGAAATATCCTGAAAAGCACGGATCTTATGAAGGCTCTGAGCGAAAAGCAGACGGCTCTTGATGTCAGATTCATCGGCATCGTTTCGGATTCGGGCCTGTATAAGACAGCGCTTTATGACGAGAGCGCTGATCCCCTGATCGACGGACTTGATAAGTACAAACTTAACAGTACCAACGGTCACAGCGCAAATATTTCCGGGGCAAAGAACCTGACTCTCGAGGGTATCGGCCCGGGAGCCACCATAGACGGCTGGGGCTTTTCCTACAATGCGGACGGAAAAAGGATCACCAAGAACTTCGAGGTCAGGAACCTGAGGTTCATCAATACTCCCGAGGACGCCATAGGCATGACGGGAAAGAGCCTGAATGATTATCCGGTGGAAAGATGCTGGATACACAATAATTCGTTTTACAGGCCCATACTGAAGGAGTGTTCCGACCATGATGATGAAAAAGGCTGGGATAAGTTCGAGGGTGACGGCTCCATAGACCTCAGCACCGGCAAGTATCTGACGGTGGCCTACAACTTTTTTGACGACTGTCACAAGACCAGTCTGCTGGGAGGCAGCGAGTCCAGACTTCAGTACCATATTACCTACCATCATAACCACTGGTACAGGTGCGGCTCCAGGATACCCATGGTGCGCAACGCCGACGTCCACAGCTACAACAATATAATAGAATACCAGTCAAACACGGGAATGAATGCAAGGTACAACTCCTTCATCTTTTCCGAGTACAATCTTTTCTACATGTGCAAGAAACCCCAGGCTGCGAAAATATCCGAAGGGGGAGCCATCCTCAGCAGCCATGATTCCCTGGCGGGTGTTGTCTACGGAAGTGATTATAAATATTCCGATGTAGTGGTAAGCGATGACAAGACCACCCAGGTGACCACCGGGTGCATACAGAATGATTTTCTGACAAACTCCGCGGTTTCATACATCCCCGGCGGGACGTATGCCCTTGATACGGACCTTACGGACGTGCGTAAAAAAGTGGAGGCCTACGCCGGACCCATGAAGGAAACGGTCATCTCTCCCACGCAGGTCATGGCTTCCGATTATTCCCTTATAAAGGGTGGCAGGGCCGTTAACGCTTCGGAGGTTGTGGATATCACGGAGGATGCGTACAGCGTTAGCAACAAGGCAACGAGCAGCTCTGAAGGCTTTGCCTTCAGGATCTTCTGTGACAGCACACTCACCGTATCTTACGACGAAGATACCGGAGTCCTTATAAACGAAAGCGGCGAGAATCTCCTCAAGGGGAACGGAAGC
>JAFYEL010000045.1 GCA_017544285.1 Lachnospiraceae bacterium
CCTGGCTCTGGTACACGTGGGGATCTATGCGGCCATACTGACCCTACAGTACCACGACCTCTACTACAGAGACGTGGACTTTGCCGTCAGCGGGCAGTTCCCGGTGTTTATCCACAGGGACGGTATCGTCCATCATATCTTCTTCGGAATGCAGACTTCCCTCATCATTGTGGGAATGACCGTGCTCATCGCCACCTTTGTCAAAGAACGTAAAAAGAATGTGAAAAAACGCCTTTTCGTGGTGATAATCGCATTTTTGATCGAGATATTCTTCTTTATGGCCCAGGTGTTCAATTTATCCGATGTGTATGATTTCACCATGATCGGCTCCATCTTCGGGACCATATGCATGTTCATCTCCATATTCAGGTATAACCTGCTGGGCACAAGGGATATCGCCCGGGACTTCATGGTGGACAGGCTGTCCGAGGGCGTCATAGCCATTGACAACGACGGCGACGTACAGTATGTCAACGAACCGGCAAAGGCACTTTTCCCCGGTATCGACAAGAACCCCGAGGGCGTCATCGACTCCGTAAAGGGTGCGATCCTCCACGGTGAGACCATAAGGGTAAACGACAGGATCTACACCCCCGAGGAAAACGACCTTCTGTACAACGGCCGGAGCTTCGGAAAGCTCTTCGTGCTGATAGATGCCACCGAGCATTTCAACAGGCTTAACAACGAAAAGAACCTTTTGAGAAAGGAACTGCTGACTGATCCTCTGACGGGCTTTTACAACCGGAAGGGAATGGTGTATTACTCCGATGAGATCTATCACGAGATACTTGAGGGCAAAAAACAGCTCTTCCTCTGTGTAGCGGATATGAACGGCCTGAAGTACATCAACGATAATTTCGGCCACGAGCAGGGTGACAGAGCCATCACCGAGCTGGCAAAGATCATTAAGGAGTCCCTGGAGGAGGGTGACATCGCCTTCAGGACAGGCGGAGACGAATTCCTGGTAATGGGTCCCAGGAACAGCGCGGAAAATGTGGAAAAGGACTACGCCGCCCGCATCGAAGAACTGATAGCGAAACACAACGAAGGGAACGATTTCCCTTACAGAATAGACATGAGCTACGGACCTCTGGTTTCCCCTCTCACGGGAGAGGATGACGAGCTTGAAAAACTCATCAAGCTCTCCGACTCCCGGATGTACGAAATGAAGAAGAGCAGGGATTCCTACCGGAGGAAGTGACCTTGTTTCCTGCTATGGAATTGTTGGATTATATATGGTAAAATGACTTCGTTGCTGTTTGGAAGACAACCCCGGCAGAGCGCCGGAGCAATACCGAAAGGAGCCAGAAAATGACTAATAACGAGTTGAAAAAGACTGCCAACAATGTGCGAAAGGGCATAATTGAAGCGGTTCACGGTGCCAAGTGCGGTCACCCGGGCGGATCTCTGGGAGCTGCAGACATCTTCACCTATCTCTACTTCGAAGAGATGAACATCAATCCCAAGGAGCCTAAAATGGAGAACCGTGACAGGTTCGTTCTCTCCAAGGGGCACAATGCACCGGGGCTTTATTCGGTGCTTGCAAACAGAGGATATTTCCCCGTTGAGGATCTTCCTACCTTAAGACATCTCGGTTCATATCTCCAGGGACATCCCTGTATGCAGGAGACCCCCGGAGTAGACATGTCCACCGGTTCACTTGGCCAGGGCATTTCTGCCGCAGTGGGCATGGCTCTTGCGGGAAAGATCGACGGCGCATCTTACAGAGTATATACACTGCTGGGCGACGGCGAGTGCGAGGAAGGTCAGGTTTGGGAGGCTGCAATGTTCGCAGGCCACAGAAAGCTTGACAACCTTGTGGTGATCGTGGACAACAACGGTCTTCAGATCGACGGTCCCATCGACGCCGTATGCTCACCCAATCCCCTTGATAAAAAATTCGAGGCCTTCAACTTCAATGTGATCAATGTGAACGGCAATGATTTCGACGAGCTCAGGGCTGCTTTCGCAAAGGCGAGAGAGACCAAGGGCGCACCCACTGCCATCATCGCCCACACTCTTAAGGGCAAGGGCGTATCCTACATGGAAGGCAGCGTTGACTGGCACGGAAAGGCTCCCAACGATGAGGAGTTCAAGGTTGCCATGGATGATCTGGATGCCATCGAGAAGTCACTTTAAGGTTCTTTTCTTACAAGGAGATTAAAATATGAGCGAAGTAAAAAAGATCGCCACACGAGAGAGCTACGGAAAGGCCCTCGTTGAGTGCGGAAAAAAATATCCCAACATGCTGGTACTTGACGCCGACCTGGCAGCAGCTACCAAGACCGGACTTTTCAGAAAGGAATTTCCCGACAGGCACATCGACTGCGGTATTGCCGAGGCAAACATGACCGGCATCGCAGCAGGCCTTGCCACCTGCGGAAAGATCCCCTTTGTTTCTTCCTTTGCCATGTTTGCGGCAGGCCGTAACTTTGAGCAGGTAAGGAACTCCATCGGTTATCCCCACCTCAACGTTAAGATCGGCGCTACCCATGCCGGCGTTACCGTAGGCGAGGACGGAGCTTCCCATCAGTGCCTTGAGGATGTGGCTCTCATGAGAACCATCCCCGGCATGGTTGTTATCGTACCCGCCGACGATGTAGAGGCAAGAGCCTGTGTAGAGGCTGCCTGCGAGTACGAGGGTCCCGTGTTCATGCGATTCGGCAGGGCTGCTGTTCCCGTGATCAATGACAGACCCGACTATAAATTCGAGATCGGTAAGGGCGTTATCGTCCGTGACGGTAAGGATTTCACCATCATCGCAAACGGTATCCTGGTTGACTCGGCCCTTAAGGCAGCAGAGCTCTTTGAGGCAGAGGGCGTAAGCGTCAGAGTTGTGAACATGGCTACCGTAAAGCCCATCGACGCAGACCTTGTTATCAAGTGCGCAAAGGAAACCGGAAAGATAATCACTGCCGAGGAGCACTCCGTAATAGGCGGTCTCGGTTCGGCGGTATGCGAGGTTCTCTCCGAGAACTGCCCCACTCCCGTTCAGAGGATCGGTATCTATGACCGCTTCGGCGAGTCCGGAAGCGCTGCCGATCTTATCAAGAAGTTCAGGATTGACGGACAGGGCGTATACGAGCAGATAAAGGAAAAGATGTAATACCTTAATGGCCGGATTATTAGAGAGACTAAAATCCAATAAAGACGATGCCCGTCGCGACGAGTATTACTGGAGGATACGCAGGCATCGCCGGCTGATACTCTACCGCGTGACGGGGATCATTATCGCCCTGGCAGTGGTGGGATGCGCTCTTTATATTTCCTACCTTAACAAGGAGTACACCGATTACGATATAGCCTCCGACGAGGACAGACGTGATTCCGAGGACGCCCAGTACGTGCCCTACAACGGAAACGTCATAAAGTACAGCAGGGACGGAGCCGAGGCCTTTGACGGCCGGAACAACGCCCTGTGGAACATCACCTTTGAGATGCAGAATCCCAGGGTGGCTACCTGCAAAGGGTATGCCGCCCTTGGAGATTTTAAGGGCAACATGATCTACGTCATCAGTGCGGAGGGTCAGATAGGTGAGATCGAGACAAAGATCCCAATCACCACCTTCTGTGTTTCCTCACAGGGCGTGGTGGCCGCGGTGCTGGAGGATGAGGGCAGTACAAAGATAAACCTCTATTCCCCGGAGAGCGAGCTTCTGGCTGAGATGAAATGTACCATGACCCGAAGCGGCTATCCCATCGACATCTCCCTGTCGGAGGACGGCATGAAGCTGGCGGTTTCCTACATCAGAGTTGACAACGGTGAGATGAAGTCCTCCGTGGCCTTTTACAACTTTGACGAGGTGGGCCAGAACGAGATCGACAACTACGTCAGCGGCTACGACTACGTGGACTGCGTGATCCCCAAGGTAAGGTTTCTGGATAACGAGACAGCCTTTGCCCTGGGTGACAGCCGGCTGGTGTTCTACAAGGGCGCCCAGAAGCCTGTGAGCATCTCCGACATCCTCATCGACGAGGAGGTCCGCAGCGTCTACTGCGGTGAAAACAAAGTGGCCCTGGTGTTCAGGGACACCGATAACGCAGGGGGCTACAGGGTGGATGTCTACGGCAGCGACGGACAGCTTGACATGAGAAAGTCCATCGACATGGCCTACACCGATATGGTGATAAAAAAGGATCGCATGATAGTATACAACGATACAGAGTGCGAAATGTACAAGTACAACGGACGAAAGAAGTATCAGGGAGGCTTTAAGGAGTCCATGCTTCTCCTGGTGCCCGGCGATTCCCTCACAAAATGGACGCTGGTGAACCGTGACACGGTGCAGTCCGTAAGGCTCAGATAGGTTTTATGCCTGAATTATCCGAAATAACACAATTCAATCCGCTGCTTGCGGCGGTCATACTGGTGTTGATCTTATTTACATGGAGCGGCTACCGGCGAGGCTTTCTGAGGCTCGCCGTGTCGCTCGTTTCAATGTTTGCGGGTTTTTTCCTGGTGATGTACATGTCTCCCGTGGTGAACGACTTTCTGGTGAAGGAGACCGATCTTAAGGAGACCATAGCCGTAAAGATCAGCGAGGCCTTTGAGGAGGCAAACTCCGTCAGGGACAATACCATAGAGGAAAACCGGCTGGAGACGATTGAATCCTACAGGGTGCCCCGGGTGGTAAAAAAGCTGCTGGTTTCAAACGACAACAGCGAGGTCTACAAAAGTCTCATGGTCACTGTCTTCGAGGATTATGTGGCGGGATTTTTATCGGGGATCATATTGAAGGTCCTGTCCTTTATTGCCGTCTACCTGGCCCTTATGCTGTTCATCAAGCTAACCCTGCTGTCGGCGGACTTCATCGGAAAGCTGCCGGTGATAAAGGGACTGAACAAGACAGCCGGAGGGATATTCGGTTTTATGGAAGGGATGTTCGTGATCTTCCTGGTCTTCGGAGCCGCTTCCTTCCTTATAGGGAAGCCCTTTTACGAGATGGTGAGCTCCAGCAGGATACTGATGGCCCTGTATGACAAGAACCTTATTCTGGGGATAATTTCCTCTTTTTCATAGTCTGACAGTTAAAAACCGGATCGGATGCCTGAGAGTGGGCATCGATCCGGCTATTATTTTGGAAATAAAAAATGTGCCGGCCTAAACCGACACATCAGCAGGGATACCAGGACTCGAACCTGGAAATGACGGAGTCAGAGTCCGTTGCCTTACCATTTGGCGATATCCCTAAGCACAAGCGACATTATACATAAACCGCTTATAAAAAGCAATAGCTTTTTTAAAAGGTGAGTACCAGATTTGAACTGGTGATCAGGGAGTTGCAGTCCCACGCCTTACCACTTGGCTAACTCACCGTAGACCAAAGGTCGAGTGACCCCGACGGGAATTGAACCCGTGTTACCGCCGTGAAAGGGCGATGTCTTAACCTCTTGACCACGGGGCCGAGGTATTACCCGGCTGGCATCTGCCCCGACCGCGTAATAAGCTCCCCGAGTTGGGCTCGAACCAACAACCCCGCGGTTAACAGCCGCGTGCTCTACCATTGAGCTATCGAGGAATAATTGTTTCCAAAACAAGCAAAAAATATCTTATCATAAAAATTCCCTTTTGTGAAGTAAAAAATTATAAATTTTTAAAAAATAATCCAAACAATCTATTAGTTGATGGTGAATATCCCTTTGACACAACATCTTGTGTGTGGTAAAATTACACAGATTGTGTAAGCAGTTTTTGAGGTGTTACAGTGGACAGGAAAGAATTCAATATCAGACTGGAACAGATTAAGTCACTTATAAGCGACCATGACTACGAAGGGGCCATGGAAGTCTGTGACATCATCGACTGGAGCAGAAGCCGCAGCGTATCGACTCTCTGCACCGTCAGTGAGATCTATAAAGTAAACCGCGAATACGAGCGGGCCAGGGATGTTCTTCTGATAGCCTATAACATCAACAGAGATTCCAAGCGTATCGTTTACGCTCTGTGCGAGCTCTCCATAAAGCTTGGGGATATCGTCCAGGCCGTGAACTACCGTAATGAATTCGAAAGACTCGCTCCCGGGAGTGCCGATTCCCTTATCCTTACCTACAGGATATACGAGGCACAGGAGGTCAGCCTGGAGGAGCGCATCGAGCTCCTGGAGGCCTACAAGAGGCTTGAGGGCTGCACCGAGAAGTGGGGTTACGAGCTGGCCTATCTTTATCACAGGGTCGGGCTGGGCACAAAGTGCGCAGAGGAGTGCGATGAAATAATACTCATGTTCGCCGAGGGCAAGTACGTGCGTATGGCCATGGAGCTGAAGCAGCTTCACAAGCCCCTTACCGCCCTTCAGCAGGAACAGCTTGAATATATGGAAAGGCTCGAGGCCGGCGAGGAGTTCTTTGACGAGGACGCCGAGGACGCCGAGGGCGAGTACGAAGAGGACGAATACGAAGAGGACGCCGAGGGCGAAGAGCCTGAGTACGAGGGTGATGCCGGCTACGAAGAGGGGCAGGGCTATGTCACCGAGGCAGAGCCGGACGGCAGCGAGATAGAAGTCAAGCAGCTTGACTTTAAGAAAAAGGACAGCACCATCAACATCCAGGAAGAGCTCTCCAAGGGCGTTCGTGAATTCTTCCAGCAGCAGGAGGGGGCCGGCGATGCAGTGCTCCTTCAGTCCGCAAGCGACAGCGGCATTCTTCCCGCCACGGGAGAGCTGCAGAGCACCGGAGATTTCGCGGGAGAGGCAGCAGGCGCCGCAGCGGATATCGCAGGCGGCGTCGCAGAGACGGCAGGCGCAGCGGCAGGTATTGCGGCAGGCGTTGTTGCAGAGGCGACGGCAGAAGCCACAGCAAGTGATGCAGGCGACACTTCCGAATTCGTCTGGGAGACCGCATCCATCCCTTCACAGGAGATCGATCCCGCCGATGAGGTGGTACGCATTAAAGAAGTAGAGCCGGGAGAGCCCAATGTGGCCACGGTTTCCGGATACAAGGTTGACAGCAAAAAGAAGACCGCACGCCCCGAGAACAGCCTGAACAAAATGCTTTCACAGGAGGGCGACGGACAGATAAGCATGGTGGTTCCCGAGCCCGAGGCCATTGAAAAGCAGATCACCGGCCAGATAGACCTGGACGGCTATCTCTCCGAGTGGGACAGGCAGCGCAAGGACAGCCAGCGTAAGAGGATCGCCGACGCAAAACGCAAAAACATAGAGCAGACCAACAGGATCACTCTTCAGCTTGAGGACAGGCTTCCCCGCATCACCGATGAACTTCCCGATGTGGAAGAGATCAAAAAGAACGTAACCCTTCCCGAAGAGGATGTGGAGGCCGCAAAGAGAAGCCTTGCAAAGCTTAAGGAGCGCTATTCCACAGGTGAGCTCCCTCACATGAGCGCCATGGAGAATGCTCCCGATCCCGAGGATTATGTGCCCGCAAGCACCACAGGGCCCATTCCCGCAGATCAGCTTCCTCCCGAGGAAGAGTATCCGGCGGAAGAAGAATATGTGACCGAAGAGCTTCCGGAAGAGGATATCCCCCTCGAGGATTATCCCACGGAAGAGCTTCCCACTGTAGAGTATGTGACACAGCAGCTTCCTTCAGAGGAGCTTCCGGAAGAGGACCTTCCCGCCGAGGACGATCCTTCCGTATTCGATACATCCCGTATCCCCACGGATGAATTTGCCACCGGACAGATCCCTTACATGGACGACGATCCCGATGACACCATCCGGCTTGAGGGCGTACCCGGGGATGTAGATGAAGTGGAAGAGATAGAGGACATCGAAGAGGACCTTCCCGCCGAGGATTACGAGGGTGACATTGAAGAGGAGCCCGCAGAGGATCTGGAGGAAGAACTTGCCGATGAGCTTGCCGAGGCAGAGCCCGAAGAAGAATACGAAGAAGACATAGAGGAAGAGATAGCAGACGAAGCCGGGTACGAAGAGGACGCAGAGGAAGAGATAGCAGACGAAGCCGGGTACGAAGAGGACGCAGAGGAAGAGATAGCAGACGAGGCTGAGTACGAAGATGATATAGAAGAGGACTTTGACGAAGCGTCAGAGGCTGCAGGCGCTCACGAGTATAAGGACGAAGAGCTGGAAGAGATCTTCGGATCCCTGCTGCAGATGCGCAACATGAAGGAAAAGATCAGCAAGGCGCTGGATCTTTGCTCCATGGATCCCGTTACCGGAAACGTTCTCATCAGCGGAAACGAAAAAGGCGCCAGAGTTGAGCTGGCCATGGGTCTTGCAAAGTGCATGAAGAAATACAACCCCGAATTCAAGGGGCGTGTATACAAGATAAAGGCCGAGGCCCTGAACGAAAAAGACATCCGCAAGGCGGTTCCCGGGATCAACGACGGAGCCCTCATAGTGGAGGATGCATCAAAACTCACGGTGAACACTCTGGACACCCTGGCAAAGTCAATAAATCACTCTGTTGTAAGGATGTTCATCATCCTTGAAACAGATAAAAAAGACGTTAAAAAACTGTCGCACCTCAGGTCGTATTTTGATAAAATGTTTGATGTAAGGATCGAGGTTCCGACCTACAGCAACAACGACCTGGTTGAGTACGCAATGAAGTATGCCAGGGAGCGCGAATACACCATAGACGATATGGGCAAGCTGGCGCTCAGCAAGAGAATAGATGAGATGCATACCTTTGATCATCCCGTCACCATCTCGGAGGTGGAAGAGATCATGGATGCGGCAATGGACCACGTGGACAAAAAGAGTCTTACTCTCATCAAAGACATCCTGCTTTCCAGACGCTACGACAAGGACGACCTCATCATCCTCAGAGAAAGGGATTTTGAACAGGCATAGAACAGGAGAGGGCAATGGAGAAAGTTTTTATATCCGACATGGATCAGTACATGTTCGGTGAGGGAGTACACTACGAGATATACAAAAAGCTGGGAGCCCACCTGTCCGAAGAGGACGGGGTCGAAGGAGTTTTCTTCGCGGTATGGGCACCCCATGCCATACATGTGAGCGTGGTCGGCGAGTTCAACGACTGGCAGACCGACACCCACCCCATGAACAGGACGGAGCCGCTGGGAATCTGGCAGCTTTTCATCCCCGGGGCAAAGGTGGGGCAGCTCTACAAATTCTTTGTCATAGGTTCAAACGGCCAGCCGGTATACAAGGCAGACCCCTATGCAAACGAGGCTGAGCTCAGGCCCGGCACCGCATCCCGCATCACCGATATCACCGGTTTCAAGTGGACCGACAAAAAGTGGATGACGGAGCGAGCCAAAAAGGACGTTCAGCGCATGCCCATGGCGATCTACGAGTGCCACATCGGTTCCTGGATGCGCCATCCCAAGGCAGAGGCTGAGGGCTTCTACAATTACAGACTCTTTGCGGACAGGCTCATCGAGTACCTCAAAGAGATGAAATACACCCATGTGGAGCTTATGGGCATCGCAGAGTATCCCTACGACGGATCCTGGGGCTACCAGGTTACCGGGTATTACGCTCCCACCTCCAGGTACGGAACCCCCGAGGACTTCATGTATCTGGTGGACAGCCTCCACAAGGCAAAGATCGGCGTGATCCTTGACTGGGTTCCCGCCCACTTCCCCAGGGATTCCCACGGACTTGCGGATTTTGACGGCCAGGCCCTCTACGAATACGCAGATCCCAAAAAGGGAGAGCATCCCGACTGGGGCACAAAGATCTTCGACTACGAGAAAAACGAAGTCCGGAACTTCCTCATCGCAAACGCACTCTTCTGGCTCACCGAGTTCCATGTTGACGGCCTGAGAGTTGATGCGGTGGCATCCATGCTCTACCTGGATTACGGAAAGAACAACGGACAGTGGATAGCCAACAAATACGGTGAAAACAAAAACCTTGAGGCCATTGAGTTCTTCAAACACCTCAATTCCATAATCAGGACCAGGGTTCCCGGCGCCATGACAATAGCCGAAGAGTCCACCGCCTGGCCCAAGGTAACCGCAAGGCCCGAGGACAACGGCCTGGGCTTCACCTTCAAGTGGAACATGGGATGGATGCATGACTTCTGCGACTACATGAAGCTTGATCCCTTCTTCCGCAAGGGAAGTCATTACAAGATGACCTTCGCCATGAGCTATAACGGAGCCGAAAACTACATCCTAGTGCTTTCCCACGACGAGGTGGTGCACCTTAAGTGCTCGATGCTCAACAAAATGCCGGGCTACGAGGTAGACAAATTCGCGAACCTCCGTGTGGGCTACACCTTCATGTTCGGCCACTGCGGCAAAAAGCTTCTCTTCATGGGACAGGATTTCGCCCAGAAGAGGGAGTGGAGCGAGGAAAGGGAGCTTGACTGGTTCCTGCTTGGTGAGGACCTTCACCTGGGCATGAAGAACTACGTAGGGCAGCTGCTTAAGATCTACAACAAGTACCCCTGCCTCTACGAAAACGATAACAACTACAACGGCTTTGAGTGGATCAACGCCGACGACACCATAAACAGCGTATACACCTTCGTCAGGAAGAGTGAGAGCGGCAAGGACAATCTCCTGTTCGTCATGAACTTCACCCCCATGGAAAGGGGCGACTTCAGAGTGGGCGTTCCCGCAAACGTAAAATATAAGCTTCTGCTCAATTCCGACGACAAGGAATTCGGCGGAAACGGCAAGGTGATACCCAAGACCATCACCCCCGAACAGATCCCCTGGGACAACAGGCAGTACTCCATTCACCTGCCTCTTGCACCCTATGGAGCGGTGGTCCTGAAATACTGATAAAACGTTGATAAAATAAGGGTTTTTTGCTTGAAAAAAACAGGCAAAAATGGTATAATATTTAAGGTTTAGGATATATCATCCGGGAGGGTAAAATGAGAATCGGGCCTATAGGATCGAACGCATTTGCAGATTTTTACAGATTTAATCCCGTAAACAAAATAAAGCCTGCCGCACAGGATCAAAACGACCTCAATGTGCAGGAGAGCAAGGGCATGGATTATCTGGAGCGCCAGGCTCGAAATGCCCAGACTCAGGATCTTTCATTTGATCAGAGAAACTTCGATATATCCGTATAGTGCGCATTTTTCGGGGCATCCCCTTATGGGGGTGCCTTTTTTTTTATTTTTTCGGTTGACAAGAGTTGCCGGGAGTGCTATCTTATGTTTAATGATTAGCACTCCCCTTTGTTGAGTGCTAACAGAAAAGGGGCAGGTATGGAGCTTGATGAAAGAAAAGTAAAAATCCTACAGGCTGTGATCAGGAACTATCTGGAGACGGGAGAGCCCGTAGGCTCCAGGACAGTTTCCAAGTATACGGACCTCAACCTGAGCTCGGCCACCATACGTAATGAAATGGCGGATCTTGAAGAGATGGGCTACATCCTTCAGCCGCATACATCGGCAGGGCGCATTCCCTCTGACAAGGGTTACCGCCTCTACGTGGATACCATGATGGAGGAAAAGGAGCGCGAGGTCGATGAAAAGATGGAGCTGGTCCTTGAAAAGACGGACAGGCTTGAGCAGGTACTTAAGCAGGCTGTGAAGCTGCTGGCATCAAATACCCAATACGCGGCAATGGTCACCGGACCCAATTACCACCGCAACAAGCTCAAGTTCATCCAGCTTTCCAGGATAGACGCAGAACAGATCCTGACGGTCATCGTAGTCGAGGGAAACATTATTAAAAACAAGGTGATCAGCGTGAGCAGCGAGCTTTCGGACGAGGACATCCTCAAGCTCAACATTCTGCTGAACTCCAGCCTTGGGGGCATGTCCCTGGATGATATAAACCTTGGCATGATAACCATGCTCAAGGAAAAAGCGGGCATACATTCGGATCTGATAGCCGGTGTGGTGGATGCGGTGGCAGACGCCATACGCCAGGACGAGGATCTGGAGATATACACCTCGGGAGCGAACAACATCTTCCGCTATCCCGAGCTTGCAGACAATCAGAAGGCCTCCGAGATCATAAACATGTTCGAGGAAAAGCAGCCTCTTTCCGAATTCGTAAAGGAATCCGTCTCGGAGGGATCCGAGAACGGCATCCAGATCTACATAGGAAGCGAGGCACCGGTGGGGACCATGAGGGACTGTTCCGTGGTGACCGCCACATATCAGCTTGATGAAGGCCTGCAGGGCACCATCGGTATAATAGGACCCAAGCGTATGGATTACGACCGCGTGGTGGGTACCCTTAAGAACCTGATGGAACAGCTTGATTCGCTGTACAAAAAGAAGTAGAGGAGGGAGCGGCTTGAAAGAAGAAGAGCTTAAAGAAGAAGAGATAGAAAAGCAGGAAGAAACCGCCGAGGAGGCTAAGGTAAAGGAAGAAAACTCCACCGAGGCATCCGAGGGCGCCGATGATGGCAAAAAGAAAAAGAAGAAAAAGGATAAGACATCCGCAGCGGAGGAAAAGATAAAGGAGCTTGAGGACAAGCTCCTGAGGCAGATGGCCGAGTTCGAAAACTTCCGCAGACGTACCGAAAAGGAAAAGACCCAGATGTACGACATGGGAGCAAGGAGCGTCATAGAAAAGATCCTTCCCGTGGTGGACAATTTCGAGAGAGGTCTTGCGGGACTTACGGATGAGCAGAAGGCGGATCCTTTCGCCGAGGGCATAGATAAAGTATACACGCAACTGATGACCGAGCTTTCCGGCATAGGTGTGGTGCCGATAGAGGCGCTGGGCGAGCCCTTCGATCCCGAGCTTCACAATGCGGTAATGCAGACTGAGACAGAGGAGTACGAATCGGGAACAGTGGCCCAGGAACTTCAGAAGGGTTACAAGTATCACGACACGGTAGTCCGTCACAGCATGGTGGCGGTAGCACAGTAAGGTTTGAAAGATCCCATAAGGAGGATGATGATCATGAGTAAAACAATAGGTATCGATTTAGGAACAACAAACAGCTGCGTAGCGGTTATGGAAGGTGGAAAGCCCAC
>JAFYEL010000046.1 GCA_017544285.1 Lachnospiraceae bacterium
AGGCTTGAGATACTGTCTCTGATCTACTATATCTCCGTGGTGTTCCTGATGCTCTTTTTCACCCATCAGAACGTGAACCGCAGAAGGTATGAGTTCAATAAAACAACGGCCAAGCTTTCCATTTTTTCCTGGGCGGGTACCATCATCGTGACCGCCGTGGTGGTGGGGCTTAACATCGGCGCCACATTTTTGCCCGATGAGTACAAGAGCTTTGACGTGACCGAGGAAAAGCTCTACGAGATCACCGACACCACAAAGGATTATCTGGGAAGCCTTACTGAGGACGTGACCATAAACGTGCTGGGAAACAAGGAGGGCTACGACGATACCATCGCCAAGATCCTGGACCGTTACGCCACATATCCCAAGGTAAAGGTTGAGTATGTGGACACAGCGGTAAACCCCGATTTTTCAAAGCAGTACGGGGTTGAGCAGGCCACGGAAGGATCCCTGATCGTGGTCTCCGGAAAGCGTTCGAAATATGTTCACTACAGCGACCTTTACGAGACCGAGGTAGACTACCAGACCTATCAGCAGAAGACCACGGGCATCGACGCCGAGGGACAGATCACCGCAGCCATAGACTATGTTCTGACGGACGACATTCCCACCGTGTACATGGTGACGGGACACAATGAGGTGAACCTTTCCTCCACCGTGTCATCCCTTCTTGAAAAGGCAAACATAGAGGTCAAAGAGATCAACCTTATGAGGGACGGAAGCGTTCCCGAGGATGCCCAGGCCCTCTTTATCCTGGCGCCCACCAAGGACTTCTCCGCAGACGATGTAAAGGCGGTAAAGGAATATCTGAACAAAGGCGGAAACGCCTTCATCATCTCTTCCTACAACACCGAGAGCATGGCGGCCTTCAACGGTATAATGGAGGACTACGGCGTAAAGCTGGTGGACGGAATAGTGGTGGAGGGTAATGATTCGGACTTCTACCAGAATCCAACCTACCTGCTTCCGGAGCTTGAGTACGACACGGTAACCGCATCACTCATAAGCGACAAGAGAGTGGTGCTCATGCCCTATGCACAGGGAGCCATAGCCGACAACGGCGGAAACGACGCCCTGAAGATAAGCACCTTGCTGAAGACCTCCGACAAGGCCTATGCAAAGAAGAATACCCAGAACGCCCAGAGCCTTGAAAAGGAGGAGGGCGATGCGGACGGCCCCTTCACCGTGGGTCTGATGGCGGAAAAGGAACTGGATTCCGGAAGCTCAAAGATACTTTATTTCACCTCCGAATCCATACTGGACGACAGTATAAACACGATGGTTTCCGGAGCAAATTCGGAACTGATAATGAAGGGACTGTCGGGGATGATAAGCGAGAAAGAAAGCTCCATAGTGATCCCCGCAAAGAAATACAGCGAGGATTCCATAGTGGTGCCCAGGAGCACAGCCCTGCTCTGCGGTCTGCTGATGGTAGGCTTCGTGCCCCTGTTCATACTGATCTGCGGCATAGTGATCTGGAGCCGCAGGAGAAAACTGTAGGATTTATGGAAGTGCGGCGGTACGGCTAGATGATCATGGTGCCGCCGCAGTTCCTTACAAGAAAGATACTGCAGGCATTTTCGCCGAAGATCCTGTTCATCTCTGCCCTGTATTCAAGGGCGGTGTAGGCGGGCACAAAGGCCTGGACGGTGCCGGCAAAACCTCCCCCGTGGATCCTGACTCCGCCATGGCCCCGAAGCACAAGCTCGCCTGCCATAAGGGCAAGGGCGGTGTTCTGACTTTTGACCTCCGTGGGAGGATAAACATTCTGCAGATATTCGAAGGATGAACGGGCGGATTCCCTGAAGGCTTTCAGGAAGGACTCCATATCACCTTTTTTGAGTGCGTCGGCTTCACGGCGCACTCTTTTATTTTCTTCATAGAAGTGGAGGGCCCTGAGCACTGCCCGGTCTCCGAAAAGCTCGCGGAGTTTTGGAATATTATCTGCGACTTCAAACTCGCTGACCTCACGCAGCACCGGCTTTCCGAAGAAGGAGGCGATGCTTTTCATCTCTTCGGGAATGGAGGCGTAGAGAGGAGTGAGCTTTGCGTGGGAGCCGCCGGTGTCGGTGATGCACAGGCTGTAGCCCAGCTTTGACAGATCCGCTTCGATCCGCTCCACAACAGGCTTGCCGGGGACGGCAAAGTCGATGTGGCAAAGGCTTCCCACTGAGCATGCCATCTGATCCATGAGGCCGCAGGGCTTTCCGAAGTAGTTGTTTTCGGCGTACTGCCCGGCTATGGCTATGGTCTCGAGTGGGATCTTCATATCGTTGTAAAGACCGGAGATTATGGTGCCGATGACGGTCTCGAAGGCGGCTGAGGATGAGATCCCGGAGCCGGAGATCACGTCGCTGGTAAGGCAGGCGGTAAAGCCTCCTACCCGGTAGCCCTCGGCCTTGAGCTTTGCCAGCACGCCTCTGATGAGAGCCGAGGAATTCCCTTTTTCCCGGTCTATACGCTCCAGCCTGCCGGCGTTAAGCCTGATGGGGCGGTAGCCCTTTGAGATTATGAGGATGGAGCCGTTGTCCGCCTTCCCGGCAGCGGCGATTATGTCGGCGTTGATCGCGGCGGCCAGGACCTCTCCCTGATTGTGGTCTGTGTGGTTGCCGCCTATCTCGCTGCGGCCGGGAGCGGAGAAGAGGTGAATGGAAAGCCCCGGTGCTTCTTCCTCAAGGGTCTGTAGCATTTCGGTGTAGCGGTTTTTCTGGCGGCGGATCCTTTCTTCGTCCATGTAAAGGTCTCTGAAGCATCCGTCTAAACCGCCGTTGTTAATATGGTCTATGAGTTCTGTGGTTTTCATGAGTTAATTCTCCCGATGAATTGACATAAGGACATCTGAGTTGATATACTTTAAATTCGTTAGTGATATTATAACATGAGGCATGAAATATAGGTTATTTATTTGAAATAAACCGGTATTTATTCATGCCGACAGGAGAGAAAAGTATGAACATACTTGTGACCGGAGGCGCCGGATACATAGGAAGCCATACCTGCGTGCAGCTTCTGAATGCAGGCTATGGAGTGGTGATACTGGACAACCTCTACAATTCCAGCCCTAAGGCTGTGGAAAGGATCAGACAGATCACGGGAAAGGAGGTCGCATTTTACGAAGGCGACATGCTGGATGAGTCCCTCCTTGATCGTATCTTCAGTGAGTGCTCCATCGGCTGCGTTATCCACTTTGCGGGACTGAAGGCAGTGGGGGAGTCGGTGGCAAAGCCTCTTGAGTATTATAAAAACAACATTACAGGCACCATCACCCTGCTGGAGGCCATGAGGGAGCACGGCGTAAAGAACATGATCTTTTCATCCTCGGCCACGGTGTACGGAGATCCCGCCTTTGTCCCCATTACGGAACAGTGTCCCAAGGGCAACCCCACAAACCCTTATGGGCAGACAAAGTCCATGCTGGAGCAGATCCTCACGGACATCCATACGGCGGACAATGAGTGGAATGTGATACTGCTTCGTTACTTTAACCCCATCGGTGCTCATGAGAGCGGTCTCATCGGCGAGGATCCCAAGGGCATTCCCAATAACCTTCTTCCCTATGTGGCCCAGGTCGCCATCGGAAAGCTGGAAAAGGTGGGAGTTTTCGGAAACGATTACGACACCCCCGATGGCACGGGAGTCAGGGATTACATCCACGTGGTGGACCTGGCGGAGGGCCATGTAAAGGCCATCGACAAGATAAAGGAAAACTGCGGGGTAAAGATATACAACCTCGGCACAGGAAACGGCTACAGCGTGCTGGATGTCATAAAGGCATTTTCCAAGGCCTGCGGACATGAGGTACCCTACGAGATAAAGGAAAGGCGTCCCGGTGATATCGCCACCTGCTATTCCGATGCATCTCTGGCCGAAAAGGAACTGGGCTGGAAGGCAAAATACAACTTGGATGACATGTGCGCATCCTCATGGAACTGGCAGACAAAAAACCCCGACGGATATAACAGCTGAATCACATCAGGAGAGAAGACAATGAGCAAAATAAAAACCAGATTTGCACCCTCGCCCACGGGAAGGATGCATGTGGGAAACTTAAGAACGGCACTTTACGCTTACCTTATCGCAAAGCATGAGGGCGGCACCTTTATGCTCCGAATCGAGGATACGGATCAGGAGCGTCTTGTGGAAGGGGCGGTCGATATTATAAACCGTACTCTTGCGGGCACCGGCCTTATTCACGACGAAGGCCCCGACAAGGATGGGGGCGTGGGTCCCTATGTCCAGTCCGACCGCGTAAAGCAGGGCATATACATGGAGTACGCCAAAAAGCTGGTGGCAGAGGGCAAGGCATATTACTGCTTCTGCGACAAGGAGCGCCTGGCAAGCCTTCACACAAAGATAGACGGAACCGATAAAGAGGTCACCATCTACGACAAGCACTGCCTTTCCCTTTCAAAGGAAGAGGTTGAGGCAAACCTCGCCGCCGGGAAGCCCTTCGTCATCCGCCAGAATAATCCCACGGAAGGTACCACAAGCTTCCACGACGACATCTATGGCGATATCACCGTTGACAACAGCGAGCTTGACGATATGATCCTCATCAAGTCCGACGGATATCCTACCTACAATTTCGCCAACGTGGTGGACGATCACCTTATGGGTATCACCCACGTGGTCAGAGGAAACGAATACCTTTCCTCCACTCCCAAGTACAACAGGCTCTACGAGGCCTTTGGCTGGGAGATCCCGGTGTACATCCACTGTCCTCTGATAACAGACGAGGAGCACAAAAAGCTTTCCAAGAGAAGCGGACACTCCTCCTACGAGGACCTTATCGAGCAGGGCTTTCTGTCCGATGCCATCGTTAATTTCATGGCGCTCCTGGGCTGGTCCCCCGAGGACAATACCGAGATAATGTCACTTTCACAGCTCATTGAAAAGTTTGACTGGTTTTCCTTTCTCCTTTCCCGATTGTTCGGCAAGTCGCCCAGGCGTTCGGTCGGCATCCGCCGACCTACCAGCATGGGCTTTCCCTCCGTCTTTCGTCCCGATCGTCCGGTCGGGAGCGGGACCCCGACGGGGGCCGACTGAA
>JAFYEL010000047.1 GCA_017544285.1 Lachnospiraceae bacterium
TCCCTCATACTTGTAGCCAGACGCGCAGATAAACTCGAGGAGGTCAAAAGCCATATTGAGGGCTTCCTGCATCCCGATGCCATCTGTCTCACCCGCCCCATGGACGTGACGGATAAAAAAAGCTGCGACGACCTGTTTGAGCTTTTGTGTGACCAAAAGATAGGCGTCTTCATAAACAACGCAGGCTTCGGCGACTGCTGCTACTTTCCGGAGGGCGATATCACAAAAGAGCTGAATATGATCGACGTGAACGTCAAGGCCATGCATTACCTGACAAAGCTCGCAATCAGACGCTTCAGGGCCCAGAAGATGGGATACCTTCTAAACGTGGCAAGCATCGCGGGATTAATGCCATGCGGTCCCTACATGGCCACCTACTACGCAACGAAGGCCTATGTGGCAAGCTTCACCCTGGCCATAGCAAAGGAGCTGAGGGATCACAAAAGCCGCATATATGCAGGCTGCCTCTGTCCGGGACCCGTGGATACGGAATTTGACTATATCGCAAACGTTGAGTTCTCCATACCCGGCATAAGCCCCGCCGAATGCGCGTCCATAGCCATCTCCCAGATGAAAAAGAGACGCCCCCTTATCATACCAAAGCTCCCCATCGCCGCTCTCGCGCTGATCACAAAGCTTATGCCGAGAGAGGTATCCACATTTTTCATTGCAAAACAACAGCTGCGAAAGATCTACAGATAATTATAATAAAAGAAAAATCTCCCCCGGGCAAATCGTCCGGGGGAGATTTTTATCTGTATGGATGAAGAATTATTCAGATCTGATATACATTGAGATGTTGGTCATAAGCTTGTTCGCTCCCTCGCTGTAACCATCCAGAGGATAATCATACTTGAGAGTCAGCTTGCCTTCACCTGTGGCACCATCTTTTGCCTTTATATCAATATAGTGTACGGTGTAACCGTTCAGTTCTTCCGTTCCCTTTGTGTATTCAAGGAATGAAGGGCAGTTTACACTGTAGCTGTCCACTGTGGGCTCAACGGGATCAAAGGAGATGTAGATCCTCTGGGTCGTGGATGAGCTCATGGGGAACGCAGTTTTCTTGGTGGTGCAGGTGTAATTGTTGTAGTTTGAGTTCTTCTTCGCGTACATCGACCATGACTTTGCCACTGAGAAGTCTGCCGTGGTCCAGAGTCCGGGAATTCCCTCATAGGATACAGGACGTACTCTGTAGGTGTACTCAACGCCTCTTATAAGTCCCTCATCATAGAAGGTGATGCTTCCGTTTCCGGGCTTGTAAGTGTCAGCCTCATTCTTTGCGCCCTGTACCAGCTTTCCAAGAACCTTGTATGTAGCGCCGTTATCAGCGCTTCTCTCCACCTCATAGTGATCGGTGTTCTTCTTGTCATTTACGGTGAAGTTGATCTTTACGCTTCGAACGCCTGCCTTGTTTCCGGAGAGCGTGTAGTATGCCTTTGCGTTATCCCAGTAGGAATTGCTGCTGCCGCCGGGCTTTCTGGTAAGCATGGAAACCTTCATATTGGTTACCCACTTGGGTCCGATGGTGCACGCCATGAATACATCCTTAATGGGATCGGTCACTGCCGACTTGCCCTTATAGTCATAGGTAGCCAGAACTCTGTAGCCATAAGCCACGCCGGGCTTTGCGGTGGTGATGGTGCTTCCGTTTCCTGATGTTACGACTATCTCCTTTGTGCCTGCGGATACAACCTCGGAGTAGTATCTGCCCTTAGGTCCGTAGATACCCTCCCAGTCTTCCGTTCCGTCCATAATGTCGATCTCTGCCTGATCCTCTGCCTCGATCCTCTCGATAAGATATCCGGTAGCCTTGCTTACCTTGAACCAGGAAAGCTTGAAGGAATCTATGCTCTTTGCCTTGTAGGTAAGGCTCTTGGGTGAAGAAACCGCGGTATATCCACCGGTAATAGCCGAATCATCATATCCGTAAGCCTTGTCATTGTTGGGCACTACCATGAAGCCGTAGTACAGTCCTCCGGTGAGCTTTCCTACATCCGCCGAGAGCTCAACTCCGGTGGTCTCGGAATTGGTCACGGTCTTTGCCTTCTTTACGCCGAGCATCTTAAGATCCTTTGTCTTTACGGCCTTGTCAAAATTTGACATATAATCCTGTGCTGCGGAAATCACCTTTGCGGCTTCGTCTGCACTCTCATATCCCTGTGCGGTGCGGTAGATCACATACTTTGTAGCGCACTGCTCTGAAGTCCACTTAAGAGTAACGGTATTCACGTTCTTTGCCTCCTGGCGCAGGTCCGTGATATCCGGGAAGTGGAAGTAATGACGATACAGATTACTTCTCTCGGTCTTCTTTCCCTCTCTGTTGATTATGATCGAGAAGGAATTATTATGCTCGGGAGCAAGGTTCTCAAGGTTTATTCCGTACCAGATCTTTCCGCCTACACCGCTGCGCAGCAAAGTGTTGCCCTTTATGGATTCAACCTTGTACTGCTTTGCTCCGTTATCGGTCCTGTATACATCTATGGTAGTGGACGAATTCTTTATCTGTGTATCCGAGGGGAAGTCACTAACGCCATCAGGAGCTGTAAACCACAGGATCGCACCTGCGTAGCAGCCGTCGATATGCTGAACTGTACCCTCCATCAGAGTGATTATGGGAGCCGCAAATCTCTCGCCGAAACACCCTTTGAAGCTGAAGTCTTTGAGACAAGGTCATAGGTATCAGCGCCTACTTTTGTCCTGGCGCTGGCCGTAACTCTGTAAAAATATTTATGCTTCATGTTTCCGAATCCGGTAAGGCTCTTATCGGGCGTATCTCTGAATATGAAGCAGTCTCTGTTTGCAACGGTACAGTACTTAAGCTCATCCTCAGTGAAGGTCCAGCTGGTAGAGCCGTTGAACTTCTTATTGTCGGATCTCTCGATGGTATAGGTAGCGCCGAAGCCCACAGCCGCGAAGGTCACATCCACGTAGCCGCCTGCAACAGCTGATGCATCTACTATGAAGGTTCTGGGGATGGTGATGTACTTTCCGAGAAGTGAACCGCCGTCGCCAAAGGCCTCGATCACATATGCGCCGCCGCCCCAGCCGTTGGTCACATCCTTATCCACATAAGACTTTCCCTTGAAACCATCTTCTTTGCTCTTTATAACGGTTACATCTGAACCGTTCTCAAGGAACAGGATCTTTGCGATGGCATAGGTCTTTGCGCCGGGTATCTTATAAGTAAGCTTTATGTTTCCGAGGGAATACTCCGCCGAGAATGTCTTATAGGAAGTATCAAACTCCGCCTTCACTCCGTCATATACGAAGGTCGCCTTATCATCGTCCGAAACCTTGCTCATTTCAGGCTTCTTCTCGTCCACTCCGTTTGAAGAAGGAGTGCTGTTCCCGGAGGTAGTCCCCTCATCTCCGCTGCCATTTCCGTTTCCGCTGTCTCCGGTGCCGCCATCGGATACTCCGTTCCCGGACATGCCATTTCCGGATACTCCGTTATCAGACACCGAATTGATCTGCTCCTCAAGAGCGGTAAAAGCCGCTGCAAACTCAGCATCTACGCTGGTTTCGCCTCCCTCGGCCGATAAAACGGTCTCCTCTGAGATCTCGCTGCTTTCCTCAACCACTGCCTCGTTTGCCGCTGCCTCTTCGAATAATTCCTCCGAAGCTGCCAGAACGGGAGAGCTCATTGAGGTAAGCACCATGGCCGCTGACAGGATTGCCGCCACGACCTTGTTAGTCTTTGCATGTCTGAATAATTTCCTCA
>JAFYEL010000048.1 GCA_017544285.1 Lachnospiraceae bacterium
CACCGCGCTGAACATGGTCCTGGATCCCCTTTTCATGGCTGTGTTCAAGTGGGGCACAGCGGGAGCGGCCCTTGCCACCATGCTGGCAAAGCTCCCCCCCGCTCTCATTGCTCTTGTGCTTCTCATGCGGCCCGGAGACGGCATTTCCATAAGCTTTAAGGGCTTCAGGTTTGATACCGGGGAGCTGAAAAAGATCCTTACCGTGGGCCTTCCCTCGGCGATGGGTTCCAGCGCCATGTGGTTCGGCTTCCTGCTCATGAGTAAAAACGTCTTTGTGTACGGTACCAATGCAATGGCAGCCTACGGTATCGGAAACAAGTGCAACAGCGTCATCACCCTTCCCGTCAACGGCATAGGCTCCGCGGTAGCCACCATCGTGGGACAGAATATGGGAGCCGGGCAGGTGGAAAGAGCGCAGAAGGGCTATGTCATGTCCAGGAATTTCGGCATGATCTTCCTTTTTGTGGCGGGCATGATCCTTTCCAGACCCCTTATCTCAAATGCCATAGTCCGCATTTTTACCGAGGATGAACAGGTTGCTGCCATGGCTGCGGATTTCCTGTCGGTAATGGCCTTCTGGTGCTGGACCAACAGCATCTACAACTGTACCATAGGCCTCTTCCAGGGCAGCGGCTACACAAACGTGAACATGCTGGTGGAGGCCTCCAGGCTCTGGGTCTTCAGATTCCTCTCGCTTTTCATATGCGAGCACTACCTCCACATGGGCGTAAGAAGCGTGTGGTACTGCGTTGTCATATCCAACGGAGCGTCCTCGATCATCCTTTATATCCTTTACAAAATGGGCTTCTGGAAAAGGTCAAGAATAAGAGTCGGAAAGTAGCATTTTCATTGACCCGGTAAATGAGAATGTGGTATAATGTGTAGCGAAGTTTTGTTTTGACTGCGTTGCAGTCGCATATCACAGGAGGTTATTATGGAAAATTATGATGCTTATGAAGCAGCGGCAGCCGGGATCACCGGCGGCATGACGATCGTTTACCTTGTGGTTCTCGTTGCTCTCATTGTAGCAATGTGGAAGCTCTTCGTTAAGGCAGACGAGCCCGGATGGAAGTCGATCATTCCTTTTCTTAACACTTACACACTGTTCAAGATCGCCTGGGGCAACGGATGGCTCTTCCTTCTCGGTTTTGTACCCGTTGTAAACATTGTTGTTTCCTTCATACTGATGTGGAAGCTCTGCAAGGCTTTCGACAAGGGAGTAGGATTCTTCGTTCTTATGATCTTCCTTGCACCTATTGCATGGCTGATCCTCGGATTTGACAGCTCGGAGTACATGGGACCCCAGTAAGCATTATTTATAATCCTTGACGATAAGGCTCTTTGCGGCTCGAAGCATTTTATGCATCGCCCAAAGAGCCTTTGTTTTTTTGCAAAGGACCAGGTGATGCTCCAGTCTGTCGAGGCCGGTGAGTGTGGAGATCTCAACCCCGGCTATGGCAGAGCGGTAGGGCTCCGCTTCGCAGAGCGCAAGAAACTCCCGCTGCATATCCGATGAGGGAGCGGGGTTGTCCGGATGGGTAAAGTAAAGATCCATGTACTCGCCTGTGAGCACACGGTAGAATTTATTGAGCAGGGCCCTGCGGTATACAGGTCCCTTGGCATATCTTTCTATAAATGAGGAATAGGCCCCAAGGGTCTTTTCCATTATCGCCACCATGTCTGCGGAAAAACGGTGGCTTATGGACTGCTTTGAGACACGGTAATGATATCCCGCCACGCTCTCGTAGGAGACTAAGCTGCAGTGCTCCAGAAGGTTCAGAGTGAATACTGTATCCTGTCCCTTTTTAAGGCCCGGTGTGTACCTCAGGCCGTTGTCCTCTATTACGCTGCGGCGGATGAGCTTACCCCAGGGCGCACCCACCTCCAGGGGGCCCAGACGGGGGTTGGCGTTCAGTATGGCAAGCTGAAGGGTGTCGGGAGTGAAAAGTGACAGATCGGGAGATGAGATGACCCTGTTCATCTCGCGGCCCACATAGCTTGTGCAGTAGCCGAAAAACAGGATGTCGAGTCCCTTTCCCATGGAGGGCAGAAGGCGCTCAAAAAGACCCGGAGATATGAAATCGTCCGAGTCCACGAACATGATGTAGTCACCTGTTGCGGCGTCAAGCCCCTTGTTTCTGGCGACGGATACTCCGGAGTTTTCCTGTGATATGTAGATCACCCGGCTATCCTCTTTTGCGGCTCTTGCGCAGACGCCGGGGGCGTCTCCGACGGAGCCGTCGTTGATGAGGATGAGCTCCGTATCGGCGCCTTTTTGTTCCAGGATGCTGTCTATGCACTTTTGAAGGTATTCCGTGTCCGTGTTGTATACGGGCACGATGACCGATATCTTACTCAATGCCGAGTTTCTCCTTTATCTCAAGCAGCTGAGCCACTCTGTCATCGGGCAGGGCGTTTGTGCTTCCTATTGCCCGCATCTGATACAGGATCCGGGCGTAAAATTCCAGTGATTCCATTTTCATGTAGGCCTTCAGCAGACCGGAAGACCAGGTGAGGGCACCGTGAAACTCCATCAGAAGGGCGGTGCTTTCCTTAAGGTAGGGAACGATGGAATCTGCCAGCTCACTTGTGGAGGGAGCGGCATATTTTACGCAGGGAACATGGTGGAACTGCTCCACGGATTCTATGAGCACCGGTGCGGTGAGGGATTCCCCCGCTGCCGCGAAGGTGGTTGCATAGACCGGATGAGCGTGGACCACAGCGTTGACCTGAGGCAGGTTTTTGTACACGCCAAGGTGCATTTTTATCTCGGATGAGGGAGTGTATCCCTTGCCGGGATCTAACAGATCACCCTCCGGGGAGACGGTGCATATCATGTCGGGCTCCATATAGCCCTTTGAGACTCCGGTGGGAGTGCAGAGGATGCTGCCGTCTTTTTGGCGCAGGGAAATATTGCCGTCGTTTGCGCTGGCCATACCGGCAGCATACATACGACGGCCTGCCTCACATATCTGTTCCTTGGGTGAAAGTTTTGAAAAGTCCATTTTAAAATTCAGCCACTATGTCTTCCATTGTATCGTTGAGGGCGCCGCGAAGCTTTGCCAGCTCGACGAATCTTTCGTATCCGAAATTAACCACGGATGCCTCTATAAAATCAACAAGCCTTTCCTGCTGTTTTTTCATGGCTGTTATACCGATGTCTGTGATGGTGATGTAGGTGTTGTTTTTGTCGTGCTTCCAGTTTACCAGACCACGGTCGGTGAGCCTTTGAACGCGGGGGGACACGTCTGTCATAGGCAGTCCCAGCTTTTGAGAAATGTCTTTCAGATATACCCGATCCTCATGGAGATTGAGCTTCTCGGTGAGAAGGCTCAGAGTAAGATAGTCGTTTAACGAAACCTCTGTAAAGATCTTGGGGAAAAAATCGCGGCTGGCTATGTAATTCTGCTCCAGCCATTCAAGTCCGACTCTTGTCAGTTCTTCTCTCGATACTTTTTGCTCCATAGGCAGATCCCTCCTTTGATAAAAAGATTAATATGTTTGTCAGCCCGGGGGCGGAACCTCCGCCGCGGGCTGTGATACCTGTTCGGGTGTCTTGGGTGAGCCATCGGGGTTCAGGAAGGCAGATGCGTCTCCGTTGAACAGAAGGTTTCCGGCTCCGTCATAGCTGTGAGGACACCAGGGAGTGCCGCCTGTTGCCGTATCACCCTCGGGGGATATGGCGATGACGCCCTGGGTCTTGAAAGGACAGGTGTCGGAGGCACGAAGTCCCGTCATGGAGCAGACGTTTCCGATCACATGACAGTTGCAGGTGCCCTCGGGCTTGTTGTCCTCGGCAAAATACTCAGTAAAGGTTGTGCCTGCAAGGGAACACAGGCCGTCCACGGCTACCTTTCCCGACTGCTTGCAGACGGTGACGGAAACTATGCCGTCAGGCCGTTTGAATTCCTTGTTTTCCAGATTCTGGTGTATCTCCTCCATGGCTTTGCGCCACAGGGATTTTGCAAGGGCCTTTTCCTCGGGAGTGGAGAGCTTTGTGTTGTTGTCAAAGCCGGCCCAGGTTGTGCAGGTGTAGTAGGGGGTGTAGCCCGCGAACCATACGTCGTTGTAGTCAGAGGTGGTTCCGGTCTTTCCGGCTATGGACATGTTGCCGAAGTTTACGGCGCCGCCGGTACCCTTTGTGACAACGTCAACCATGGCGTCGGTCAGCAGCCATGCGGTGGTGGGCTTTAAGACCTGCCTGGCCTCAGGTACGTTGTCCATGATGGTGTTGCCGTCATGATCCACGATCTTTGTGTAGTACATGGGCTTTATGTAGGTTCCGCCGTTTGCTATGCAGGCATAGGCGGCGTTGAGCTCGATATTTTTAACGCCGTAGGTGATACCGCCCAGAGCCAGAGCCTGGGTAACGTCGGTCACCACGGTTCCGTCGGAACGGGTCTGCTTGTCTACCAGGGTGGTAAAGCCGAAGTTCTGCAGGTAGTCAAAGCCCAGCTGGGGAGTGATCTCCGTCAGAAGCTTTACGGTTACGATGTTGAGGGACTGCTCTATACCGTAGCGCAGTGTGCAGACGCCCTTGTAACCGCTGCTGTACCAGTTGGAAACGGGACGTCCGTTGGTGTATGAGAAGGGTGCGTCGACCTCAACATCCGCCAGGGTCTTGCCTGCGGAGTCAAGGGCCGGTGCGTAGGTGGAGACAATCTTAAAGGTGGAACCGGGCTGGCGCTTGGTGCCGGTGGCGCGGTTCAGTGTCAGTGAGGCTTCCTTTTTTCCGCGGCCGCCCACGATGGCTTTCACGTAGCCCGTGGACTGGTCCATGATGGTCATGGATATCTGGGGCTGGGGAGTCAGGGAAATGTGCTCTCCGATCACCGTATCCGATGATTTCAGGTACTCTTCCTTGAAACGGTTTATGTATTCGTCGGCGGTTTCCTTTTCCGAGAACAGCATGGAAAATCCGGCGTTCTGCTTTTTGAAATAGGACTCAAAGAGCTCGGTGCTGATGTTTTCGACCTCTCCGTCCTTGTGCTCTATGGAGAGCTCGTACTCAAGGTACCACTTGGTGTTGGCGGGGTAATTCTCCTCGTTGGAGGTTACCCTGTCGCAGATCCTCTGGATATCGGGATCCTGGGTGGTGTATATGGAAAGGCCGCCGGAGTAGAGCAGGTTGTAGGCCTGGGTGTCGGTGTAGCCCTTCTTTTCAACCAGGTCGGTCATGATCTGGTTTGTTACCTCGTCCACGAAATAGGAGTAGATGGTGGAGGATTCGTTTTCCTCGTTGTGGCTCTTTATGAGGGAATAGACGTCATCGGCCATGGCGTCATCGTATTCCTCCTGGGTTATATAGCCCTGGTTGAGCATTTTGTGCAGGACGGTCTCGCGCCTCTCGGCGTTGTTTTCCGGATGGGTTATGGGATTCCACTTTGTGGGGTTCTGGGTTATGGAGGCTATTACCGCAGCCTCCGAGAGGGTGATCTCCGAGACGTTCTTGCCAAAGTACCTCTGGGATGCCGCCTGGACTCCCAGGGTGTTCTGCCCCAGGTTGATGGTGTTCATGTAGTATTCAAGGATGGTGTCCTTGGACATGACCTTCTCAAGCTCAACGGCCAGATACTGCTCCTGGATCTTTCTTATGAATTTGTCCGCAAGGGAGGACTCGCCGGTCCAGCCTGTGAAGACGTTGTTTTTGAGAAGCTGCTGGGTGATAGTGGATGCACCCTGTGAAAAATCACGGCTGGTCACCGCGATGTAACCCGCTCTGGCGATACCCTTGAGGTCGATACCGTTGTGTTCGTAGAAGCGCTCGTCCTCTATTGCCACAAAGGCGTGCTGAAGGTCCTCGGGGATCTTGTCGATGGTCTGATAGATACGGTTTGAATTCTGGGCCACAAGCTTTGTGAGCTGGTTCCCCCTGCAGTCGTAAACGGTGCTGGAGTAGCCGGAAGGGCGCACGTCAAGAGTAGATATGTCGGGAGCGGATGAGAGTATGCCCTTGAACATACCCACACCGGCGCATACGCCGACTACCACCAGTGATATCATGCATATGAGCAGCGCCATGAAAAAGTTGACGCCAAGCATTTTTCCGAGACGGGTGCTGACGGAGTTCAGACGCTTCTGACGTTTCCTCGCACCTCTTTTTCCGTAGTTCATAATCAAGTCATCTCCTGCATAACGCGACAATACATTATATCAGAAATGACGAAATTGTACAAATCGGGGAGGGAGGAGCGAGGAGATCAATGAAGGGTAACGTTTATGGCTATGTCCGGGTTTCATCACGTGAACAGAATGAAGACAGGCAGCTCATAGCGCTGATGGAGATGCAGGTGCCGCCTGAAAATATATTTGTGGACAAACAGTCCGGCAAAGACTTTGACAGACCGCAATACAAAGCACTGGTAGATCAGCTGAAGGAGAATGATAAGGATCTGATGGGAACATTTTTGTCGGATATAGTTCTTGCCCTGCTTTCATATGTAGCGGAAAATGAACGGATCAATATCCATCAGCGTCAGGCGGAAGGCATTGCAGCCGCAAAGAAACGTGGAGTCGTCTTTGGCCGTCCTGTCAAGAAACTTCCGGAGGACTTTCAAAATCTTGTTGATCAATGGAGGGCACATAAGCTTTCTGTATCGGAGGCTGCAAAGAAGTGTGGGATGTCGGAGAGCACGTTTTACCGGCGCTTGAGGGAGCTAAAAGCAAATATGGAGAAGTGATATTACTGTCAAAAGGTGTACTTTTTGACAAAACGGTCATTATGTCATAACAACTATAAGCTACCACTGATTGTTTGTTGTAAATTATCAGTTTTCATATATGAGGAATGAGAAAATGTTAAGGATTAAAAGTGTTTTGAGGTTGTTGCTTATAGTTTTGATGATCATAGGGCTGGGGGTTCCCGTTTTTGCCGGTGAAGCTTCGGATGAAAAAGATGATTCTTATGATCCAATATCACTAGCGTTTAAAAGGTATGACTATGAAGTGGATAAGGAAAACAAGATAATTATACTTCATAGATATACTGGGAATCCTGAGAGTGGGATCGAAAAGCATATCAGTATTCCATCCTCTTTTACAAAAACTGTGTATGATGCTAATACTGACGAAAATATTGATATCATATATAAGGTCGCGATAGATAGTGCGGTGGAATATGATAACAATGTAAGACCTGTGGGGTTTTTTGGAAAATATGCAGGACGTATTGAGGAGATATCATTTTCGAGTGGTATTAAATGGATAAATGCTGCCGGTTTATTTGCCAGATGTGACGGCCTGACAAGTCTGGATCTTAGTACGCTGGATACATCGAATGTATGGACAACGTTTGGGATGTTTCATAACTGTAGCAGTCTGGAAAGACTAATCACGCCGAAAACCAAACCTGCAGACTACGATTATGAGGGGAAGCTGCCCTATTCTATGTATGATTCATCCGGTAATGCTTATGAGTATTTGGCTGAAGCTCCTGTGAAGACTGTATTGACAAAGGGAAAAGGTGGTAGCTCGTCCAGCAGTTCATCCAGCAGCTCCTCCAGCAGCAAGACCAGTTCCTCCAGCGCCAAAGGCAGCAGCTCCTCCTCCGACAGAAAAGATGACGAATCATCCAGCAGCGGTAAGAAGAGCAGTTCTTCATCGGATAAGGGCAAGGGATCATCTTCCGCGGCTATACTGCTCCCTGATAAACCTGAGTCCGGGGATTTCTCGAAGATGCCTTCAAAAGGATTAAAGGTGAGTAAAAAAGGCGTTGTCACGCTTAAGGCAATAAAGCGCTCTTCAAAATACACGGTAAAGTTTACCGGAAGCAACGGAAACACCATAACGGTCAAGGTGGTCAACCTGGTGTTTGAGAGCACCAATATCAAAAACCTGTCATTGAGCTCCAATAATGTCCTTACAGTGCGTCCCGTAGTGACAAAGACTAATGCGAAGAAAGCTGAGCTTAATATCGGTGCAGGTATTGTAAATGGCGTATGGACCGTAGGAAAGAATCTGATCATTAAAAAGATGGGTGAAACGGTGAGTGATCCCAAGTCCGGGGCAAAAGTGACCCTTAATTACGATGGAAGCCTGTCGGTGACGGGAATCGATGGGAAGAAATCGCTTAAGCTCACCTATACGCTTAATGGAAAGAAGTACACCACTACTGTTAAGTCTGTTGATCCTAAAAAGATAAAACCCAAGAATGAGGCCGCTAACAAAGCTTATATGGATGCAGGACTTTTGAAATAACCTGAATTTATATGTCGTTTTTGACACCCGCCGATGCAGTGTATATCTGCGTTGGCGGGTGTTTTAATTATCTTTCGCCAAAATCCTTGTGGGATATGTCAATGGATTTCTGCCGTCATCGCGAGTAGAATATCATTTATCATTTCAAATGGGCTTCTGTTCTGAAGTCTGTTTCAGTGATACAACTGAATATTTTTTTATCGTTAGGATATTGATGAAAAAGAGTGTTGTTTTGCTCTTTTTCAGGTCTTATTTTGCTGGACAGATAAGGAAAAATATGATATAAACAAGTGGACAGGATTGGCGTATTACACCGAAAATCATATCTTAAATAGACAAGGATGGCGTTTTAAATGGCAAATCAAAATAGCGTTGAAGAAATAATAAAAGAACTGGGAAAAAAAATAAAAACATATCGCATTATGAAAGAAATGTCGCAGCAGGAGCTTGCGGATAAAACAGGTGTCTCAAAAAGAAGTATATCCAGATTAGAGCAGGGGGAAACTGTAAATACCGACAGTTTATTTAAAATCTTGTTGGCATTGGGCCTGGGTGACAATATTGAGCAACTTGTTCCGAATCAAACAAAAAGGCCGAGTTATTATCTGGAAAAATCGGAGCGTGTTCCTAAAAGAGCCAGAAAAAGATCTGAAAAAAAACCCTTTATGTGGGGGGATGAGAAGTGAACAATACAGCTGAAGTATATCTATGGGGAACAAGAATAGGTATTATTCATCAGGATCCACTCGCTTCGTATGCAACGTTTGAGTATGATAGGAATTTTGTGGATAGTGGAATAGAATTGTCGCCGCTTCGTATGCCGCTTGGAAAAAATATTTATGAATTTCCGTCTTTGGCAGGTGAGCCTTTTTATGGGATGCCGGGGCTTGTAGCAGATTCTTTACCGGACAGATTTGGTAATGCTGTTATAGAACAGTGGCTTATGTCTCAGGGGAGATCATTGTCTGATTTTACTGCTGTTGACAGGCTTTGTTACACCGGGAAGCGGGGGATGGGAGCGCTTGAATACGTTCCGGCAATTACGGACATAGGCGATATTGATGAGGCTATTAATGTTCGTGAAATGGTAAAGTTTGCATCAGATATATTGTCAGTTAAAGAGGGTGTATGCATAAACGCTTCAGATAATCTGACATATTCGCAATTAGTCCAGGTGGGTAGTTCTGCCGGAGGTGCAAGGGCTAAGGCCTTAATTGCCTGGAATGAGGGTACGAATGAGATCAGATCAGGACAGGTTCAGTTGGGACCGGGATATGATTATTGGTTGATGAAATTTGATAATGTTTTAAAAAATGGCGATCATGGCCTTGAGGATAAACCTGAATACACATTAATAGAGTATGTGTATTATCTTATGGCCGTGAAAGCAGGGATCATTATGAATCCATGCAGAATATATGATTCTGAAGGATGCCATCACTTTATGACAAAGCGTTTTGACAGAGAAAATGGCAGAAAACTACATATGCAATCCCTGGGGGCATTGGCACATATCAGTTATCAGGAGGTTGGTGCGTGTGGGTATGAGTTGGCGGCTGCTTACATGAAAGAAATGGGTATTTACTATAAAGAGATAGAACAGTTCTACCGCAGGATGGTGTTTAATTGTCTGGCGGTTAATCAGGATGATCACGTAAAGAATGTTTCTCTTATTATGAACAGGAGAGGAGAATGGAAACTATCGCCGGCCTATGATATTACTTTTTCATATAATCCGGATAATAAATGGTTGCGGGCACACCAAATGACTGTGAATGGAAAAACAACGGATATCAATCTGGCTGACCTTCTTGAAGCAGGGAAAAAGATGGCCATAAAGGAAAGACGTTGCAAAGAAATAATTAGAGAAGTTGGCACCTCGATCGAAGAATTTTCTTCGATCGCCGAAGAAACGGGAATAAAGGAAAAGACAACAGAATACATTAGTTCAATCATTGCGAAGAATATGGTAAAAGTATAGATTTGTATCTGTATTCCAAGGTACCCGTAACAATAAAAACAACTTATAATGTGAGCCGGAGGTTTTTAAAATGGACAACAAGATAAAGAACAGGATATTATTTCTGCTGCCGCCGGTGACACTCACTGCGGTCACACTCATCTGGTATTTCTATGACAGCAGCAGGTGGTATACCTATCGGCAGGAATTTCTCTGGGGGCCGCTGCTTTTCCTGCATGTTGTCTTTCTGCTGCTATACTTTGTCGCAGGGATCGTCTGTGTCATTAAGAGGATCGGGAGCGGTGAAAAAAAGTCCACGGGGATATTCTACATTGTGGCTTCGTTTATCCTGACTTTCTGCTGCTTTATAGGATTGGTGACTTTCCTGCTCATGATAAGCGGGGCGTGAACTATGTTCGGGGAAAAGAGGGGCGATCTTGAGAACAGAATACGGGAGCTTTTCGGAGGTTTTGCCCCGAGGTTCTATCATGCCTACAGGGAGAGCGGCCTTATCGATGAGGGGTATGAGACCCGTAGGGATATCTACAACCTTTATCACCTGCTGAACCACCTGAATATCTTC
>JAFYEL010000049.1 GCA_017544285.1 Lachnospiraceae bacterium
GCAATGTCACGGGGAGCCAATACCGCAATGGGCCATCCACCTCTGCAAAGCAGGAATGCCACATCTTCCAACGTAAAGCCCTGGTTCATGTCCCACGGGAAGTTCTCACCTCCCTCAAAAAGGTCATTAAGAGATACCGTTCCTTTCGACTCCTTCGATTCCCACAGCGTCATGGGGCGCATATTCAGCGGAGCAATCCTGCCCGCGCCACTATGATGCACCTCAGTCTTGTCAGCAGGCGTGCTGCTGCCTGTCAGAATGTATTTCCCGAACTCATAGTTAAAGTCCAAGTCATCCTTCACCTGATTCCAGATGTCCGGAGCCTTCTGCCATTCGTCTATCAACCTTGGGGTCTCCCCTACCAGTACTGCCTTCGGGTTCATCCTGGCCATAGCAATAGCCTGTTTCGTGTTCAGTTTTACAGAACTCTTCTGGTACAGCATGCACGTAGTTGTCTTGCCGCAGAACTTAGGTCCCGCAACAACCACCGCTCCCGAAGTCTTTAATTTCAGTGCAATCTGCTCTTCTATAAGTCTATCGTAATACATTTTATATCTGTTTGACGACGTAAAGATAAAAAATTCCCAAGATTTTCAATCAGAAATTCCCAAGATTTTCAATTACTGCACGTTAAGTATCTAAAAAACAACAAAACACTCAAATCGCACCAACTTCCATAAGAGTTATACTGTAGCCTTCCCTATAGGGAAGGCTACATGATACCGCGGTCCCCTTTCTTTAAAGAAAGGGGACCGCGTAATAATATACAAAAAATCTGTGATAAAAACAAACACTTAACCTAAAAGCACTAACACACCCGGCATAATATCAATGGTCTCCGTCAGCCGCCCGTCATAGTCATAGAAATACTCCTCAAAATGCCAGCGGATGCAGATGCGTGTCTCAGAAAAGCCTTTACGCCGATGTATGGGCGTCACCGTCCTGAGCGCAAAGCATGCAAGAGTATCTTACCCGAGGATGTCTTCCGGCCCCGTGGGTTCAAACGGCCCGCCTTTGACTTCCATTATGACGGTGCCGGATTCCAGGGCATGGACGGTGTGCCATTGGCCGATGGGGATGTTCAGGGTGACTACCTGGCCGCCGGGCGAGAGTTCATACGGATCTACGGAAAAAAGTACAAAGATTGTTTTCTTATTACAACTGACCTCTTGCGTGTGAAGCAAGCGGCTATTTTTCAAAAAAAACTTGAGTCCGCAAATCAAAATTCATCCTGCCACGAGAAGAATCGTGTGTACGTCTTAGATTGTCTCATATCACTATTTTTCAACACTTCTGGTTATCTGGAAATGCATCCCAACATACTTTCGATATAGATAGAGCCATCATACTTCTAATTTTAGCCGTCTCTGCGGCACAAACACAAAAGAGCAAAAAGCCCAAATACCTTTTAGGATTGATTTCAACTTTTCACTCTTCATTCTTGACCTTCAGTCGAGACTGCTCACGCTCGGGAAAGCCTAAGCAAGCTTAGCTCTCCTCTCACTTAATCGCAGCCTTCACTTTTCACCTCCAGAACTCCTTCCACCTCATGCTCCACACCCCCCCCCCCCTTGCAC